>NZ_JBIVMX010000016.1:0-102394 GCF_044753305.1 Pseudomonas sp. NPDC088429
TGTGCGTGCCTGCAATGATTTGGTCATCTAGACCGTCGCCGTTTACTCCAAGGCCGACAAAGAGCTGATGCACCTGGGTCTGGCAGACGAATCCGTCTGCATCGGCCCGGCGTCTGCCGCTCAGTCCTACCTGCACATCCCGGCCATCATCGCTGCCGCTGAAGTGACTGGCGCTACCGCCATTCACCCAGGCTACGGTTTCCTCGCGGAAAACGCCGATTTTGCCGAGCAAGTCGAGAACTCCGGCTTCGCTTTCATTGGCCCGAAAGCCGAAACCATTCGCCTGATGGGCGACAAGGTATCGGCCAAGCACGCGATGATCGAAGCGGGCGTTCCTACCGTTCCAGGTTCCGACGGCCCACTGCCGGAAGACGAAGAAACGGCGCTGCGCATTGGTCGTGAAGTCGGCTATCCGGTGATCATCAAAGCCGCTGGCGGCGGTGGTGGTCGCGGCATGCGCGTTGTGCACAAGGAAGAAGA
Organism: Pseudomonas sp. NPDC088429; assembly: GCF_044753305.1. NCBI lineage: Bacteria > Pseudomonadati > Pseudomonadota > Gammaproteobacteria > Pseudomonadales > Pseudomonadaceae > Pseudomonas > Pseudomonas sp. NPDC088429. The sequence continues at coordinate 481 of NZ_JBIVMX010000016.1, forward strand.
CCTGATCGCCTTCGCCAAACTGACCCGCACCGAAGCTGGCGCGGCGTTCGGCAACCCGATGGTGTATCTGGAAAAATTCCTGACCAACCCGCGCCACGTCGAAGTTCAGGTGCTGTCCGACGGCCAGGGTCATGCGATCCACCTGGGCGACCGCGATTGCTCGCTGCAACGTCGTCACCAGAAAGTTCTCGAAGAAGCGCCGGCACCGGGCATCGACGAGAAGGCTCGCGAAGAAGTACTGGCTCGCTGCGTCAAGGCGTGCATCGACATCGGCTACCGCGGCGCGGGTACTTTCGAGTTCCTGTACGAGAACGGTCGTTTCTACTTCATCGAAATGAACACCCGTGTTCAGGTGGAGCACCCGGTTTCGGAAATGGTCACCGGCATCGACATCGTCAAGGAGATGCTCAGCATCGCCGCTGGCAACAAGCTGTCGTTCACTCAGGATGATGTGGTAATCCGCGGTCACTCGCTGGAATGCCGGATCAACGCTGAAGACCCGAAAACCTTCATGCCGAGCCCGGGTACGGTCAAGCATTTCCACGCTCCAGGCGGCAACGGCGTTCGCGTCGATTCGCACCTGTACAGTGGCTATGCCGTTCCACCGAACTACGACTCGCTGATCGGCAAGCTGATCACTTACGGCGCGACCCGCGACGAAGCCATGGCGCGCATGCGCAATGCCCTGGACGAAATCGTGGTTGACGGGATCAAGACCAACATCCCGCTGCACCGTGATCTGGTTCGTGACGAAGGCTTCTGCAAGGGCGGTGTGAACATTCACTACCTCGAGCACAAGCTGGCTGGCGAGAAGCACTAAGCTTCAGCCCGCACCAGACAAAGCCGCCTTCGGGCGGCTTTGTTGTTTCTGCAGGTTTCATACTGTCATTTTGAAACATTACTGGCGGGCAGTAGCCTGTGCAGGCTGCCTATAATCGCGGACTTGCCAGCACCGTGCTGACGAAAACAGAGTCAGCCCATGCCTCAAAAACTCCCTATCAATCTCAACGATTTATTGCGTCAGCGCACGGTCGAAAGTGAGCGCATCGAGTACAAAAAAGGCTGGAACCCTGACCCGATCATTCGCACGCTCTGCGCATTCGCCAATGATTTCGAAAACCTGGGTGGTGGTTATATCGTCATTGGTCAGGAGTGTGATGAGCACGGCGTACCGCTATTTCCTCCACAAGGCATTGCCGATCAAGATATCGACAAGATTCAACTCGAACTGTTAGCTGCATGCCAATCTATTCGACCCGCCTACTTCCCGGTATTGAGTGTGGAAGAAGTCGAGTCCCGCAAGCTCATCGTACTGTGGGCCCCAGGCGGACAAAACCGCCCTTACAAAGCCCCCGCCGCAGTAACCGCCAAACATCGAAGCCTGCACTATTACATCCGTCGCTACAGCAGCACCGTCGAAGCAAAAGGTGAAATCGAACACGAACTCTTGAGCCTTGCCGCCAAAGTCCCGTTTGATGATCGCTTCAACCTTGGCGCTCGCGTCACTGATCTTTCCAAACCGTTGATGCATGGCTTTCTGCAGGAAATTGGCAGCGCCCTCGCCGAGGACGCAGATGATTTATCCACTGAAGCACTCGGCCGGCAAATGAACATTGTGGGCGGCCCAACGGAATCACCGTGGCCAAAAAACGTAGGACTGATGTTTTTCAATGACTCGCCCCATCACTTTTTTCCCGGCACACAAATCGATGTCCTATGGTTCCCGGAAGGAAGCGACGGTGATCGCTTTGATGAAAAGGTCTTCAAAGGCCCACTCGCCTCAATCACTCGCGAAGCCTTGGCCTATATTCAGCGCAACTTTCTGCATGAAACGGTCATCAAGCATGCAGACCGAGCAGAGGCCACTCGCGTATGGAATTTCCCGTTCACGGCGATTGAGGAAGCACTGGTCAATGCGGTTTACCACCGTTCATATGAGGAACGAGAGCCTATTGAGGTGCGCATCAGCCAGACAGAGCTTGTGATTCTGAGCTTTCCGGGGCCAGACCGTTCGATACGAATGGAAGACCTGCGGCTGGGGCGAGCGGTAAGTCGTCGTTATCGTAACCGGCGAATCGGCGAGTTTCTCAAAGAGCTGGATTTGACCGAGGGCCGGTCGACGGGAATACCCAAAATACTTAAGGTCATGACCAATAACGGCTCACCTCCTCCACTCTTTGAAACCGATGACGAGCGCATTTCCTATGTTGTTCGACTGCCTGCCCACCCGCAGACAATCAAAGCAAAAAGCGCGGCTGGACACTCCACCATGGAAGTCACCATGGAAGTCACCATGGAAGTCGCTGCATTACTCAAAGTGGTTTCCGGTGAAATGAGCAGACGAGAACTGCAAGACGCCATGCATTTGAAAAATGCCGACCACTTCCGCAAGGCATACATTCTGCCGGCCCTCGCTGCTGATGCCTTGGAGATGACGCTTCCCGAACAGCCAAACAGCCGACTACAACGCTATCGGCTGACGACCAAAGGCCAGCAATGGCTCAACGTCAATGAACAATCCAGAAACGACATAAATCCCCTGTAGGAGCTGCCGAAGGCTGCGATCTTTTGATCTTCAACCATGTTCGTGTTCTGCCGCGCGCTCGCGTAAACTTGCGCGCTTCTCGCCGGCCGCTAGGCTGCAATCAATATTTTTCAAAGGTGCCCGCCATGCCTTGGCTGCAAGTACGTCTCGCCATCAGCCCGGAACAAGCCGAAACCTACGAAGACGCTTTCCTTGAAGTGGGCGCTGTGTCGGTGACCTTCATGGACGCTGAAGATCAGCCGATCTTCGAACCGGAACTCAATACCACCCCGCTGTGGGCGCACACGCATCTGCTGGCGCTGTTCGAAGGCGGCACCGAACCGGCACCGGTTCTGGCCCATCTCGAACTGCTGACCGGCAGCCCGCTGCCCGAGCATCACAGCGAAGTCATCGAAGATCAGGATTGGGAACGCAGCTGGATGGACGGTTTTGAGCCGATGCGTTTCGGTCAGCGCCTGTGGATTGTGCCGAGCTGGCACGCCGCGCCGGAGCCTGACGCGGTCAACCTGCTGCTCGATCCGGGTTTGGCCTTCGGCACTGGCACGCACCCGACCACCGCACTGTGCCTGGAATGGCTCGACGGTCAGGATCTGAAAGACTGCAACGTGCTCGATTTTGGCTGCGGCTCGGGGATTCTGGCCATTGCCGCGCTGCTGCTCGGCGCGAAAGAAGCGGTCGGCACCGACATCGATGTGCAGGCGCTGGAAGCATCGCGCGACAACGCTGGGCGCAACAACATCGCTGATGAACTGTTCCCGCTGTACCTGCCGGAAGATCTGCCGCAGGTGCAAGCTGATGTGCTGGTCGCCAATATTCTCGCCGGCCCGCTGGTTTCGCTGGCGCCGCAACTGTCCAGCCTGGTGAAATCCGGTGGCCGTCTGGCGTTGTCGGGCATTCTTGCCGAGCAAGGTGATGAAGTCGCCGCCGCTTACGCGCAGGATTTCGACCTCGACCCGATCGCCAATCGCGATGGCTGGGTGCGCATCACCGGCCGTCGGCGCTAATATGACCGCCTGCACAATCCGGATCGCCGCATGACCGACAGCTTCGTCACCCAGTGCCCGCATTGCCAAACCAGTTTCCGTGTCAGCCATGCTCAATTGAGCGTGGCCCGCGGGGTGGTTCGCTGCGGCTCCTGCCTGCAAGTGTTCAACGCGGCCAAACAGCTGCTGGAACAACACGCCGGCAAGGACGCGGTGACGCCGGTCGCGCCATCGATTGTCGAGCCTGCGCCGATTGTCGAGGCCGCGCCCGTTATCGAGCCGCCGCCCATCATCGAGCCGCCCGCACCGCGCGCCATCAGCCAAAAACAATGGAGCGCGTCCGAGCTTGATCTCGACAGCCTCGATCTGGACGAAGAACTCGCCCGCCTCGAACAACGGGAAATCCAGCCGACCACCGAATTCGGTCGTCAACGCGAAGATTCCCTGAGCGCCCGCCGCGACAGCCCTGAGCCGGATGAAACGGTCTGGCGCGATACTCTGTTCAGCGAACGCGCTGATGAGCACGCTGCCGAACACGAAGAGCACGAAGAACACGAGCCAGAAGTTGTCGACATCGAGCCGGTGAAATCCGCGCGCACCGAGCCTTCGTTGTCGCTGGAACCGGTGGATCTCGACGATGAGCCGGCCATCCCGCAATTGCGCCTGCACGACCCGATCGATCCGAACGCCCGTCGCGAACGTTTTTCCGCCAGCGACGACAGCGAAGACGACGACCTGCCAACGATCACCCCGTTGCGCAAAAAGCGTGACCGCGCAGACCCCGGCGTGCGCGCCGAAGTCCTGCAGGATCTGACCGACGACCCGCTGCAACTCGACTGGCAGAAGCGCCGCTCGCCGTGGGGCCGGCGGATGCTTTGGCTGTTGTTGGTGCTGCTGGCGGCGGGCGGTCTCGGCGCGCAGTACGTTGCTTACCATTTCGACGAACTGGCGCGGCAGGATCAATACCGACCATGGTTCCAGGAGATCTGCCCGCAGATCGGCTGCAGCGTGCCGTCGAAAGTCGACATTGCCCGCATTAAAAGCAGCAATCTGGTGGTGCGCAGCCATCCGGAGTTCAGCGGTGCCTTGGTGGTCGACGCGATCATCTATAACCGCGCGACGTTCTCGCAGCCGTTTCCGCTGCTGGAACTGCGTTTCGCCGACCTCAACGGTCACTTGATTGCCAGTCGTCGGTTCAAACCCGGCGAATACCTGAGCGGTGATCTCGAAGGATTGGCGGAAATGCCACCACAGACGCCGATCCACATTGCGCTGGATATTCTCGATCCAGGCCCGAAAGCGGTGAATTACAGCCTGAGTTTTCACTCGCCCGAGTGAATCGCTTCACCGTTTCTCGATTGACGGCAGTTTTCTGACTGAGCAGCGGGCAACCAAACCGCTGGCAATAACAGAATAACTGTTCAGATTTTGTTCAATTCAGCCTTTATCCAGTCATCGAGAGCGGGTATCATGCCAACCCTTTTTCGAACTCTCATGATCCGGCCCCACTTCAGGGAAGTCCTATGTCGGCGGTACGCATCGGCCCATACATATTGCAGAACGGCTTGATTCTCGCCCCGATGGCGGGCGTCACCGATCAGCCCTTTCGTCAGCTGTGCAAGCGTTTAGGCGCAGGGCTTGTAGTCTCGGAAATGGTCACCAGCGACATGAGCTTGTGGAACACCCGCAAGTCGCGCATGCGCATGATCCACGAAGGCGATCCCGAGCCACGCTCGGTACAGATTGCCGGTGGCGACGCGCAGATGCTGGCGGATGCAGCCCGGGCCAACGTAGAGCTGGGCGCACAGATTATTGATATCAATATGGGTTGCCCGGCAAAGAAGGTCTGCAACAAGGCCGCCGGTTCCGCGCTGTTGAAAGATGAAGCACTGGTGACCGAGATCCTGCAGGCCGTTGTGGCTGCGGTTGATGTGCCGGTCACCCTGAAGATCCGCACCGGTTGGGATCGCGACAACAAGAACGGTCTGACCGTGGCGAAGATCGCCGAGCAGGCCGGGATCACCGCGCTGGCAGTGCATGGCCGCACTCGCGCCGATCTGTACAAAGGTGAAGCCGAATACGACACGATTGCCGCGATCAAGCAGGCCGTGTCGATTCCGGTGTTTGCCAATGGCGACATTGATTCGCCGGAGAAGGCCCGTTACGTGCTCGACGCGACCGGAGCCGATGGCCTGTTGGTAGGCCGCGCCGCTCAAGGGCGGCCATGGATTTTTCGCGAGATCGATCATTACCTGCGCACGGGCGAGAAATTGCCGGCGCCGCAGTTGGTCGAAGTGGAACACATACTGCTAGAGCATCTGGCCGCACTTCACGCTTTCTATGGGGATGTGATGGGCGTGCGCATTGCGCGCAAGCATGTGGGCTGGTATCTCGCAACCTTGCCGGGCGCCAAGGAGTTTCGCGCCCACTTCAATCGTTTGGATGGTACGGAAACACAATGCGCCAATGTTCGGGAGTTCTTCGCCGAGCATTACAAGAGCCTGACAGGGGACGAAGAAGGGGTGGCCGCATGACGATGATGACCGAGACTTTAGTGAGTGGAACAGCACCCGTGAGCGACAACGTGAATTTGAAACAGCACCTCAATACCCCGAGCGAAGAAGGTCAGACCCTTCGCGGGAGTGTCGAGAAGGCGCTGCACAATTATTTCGCCCACCTTGAGGGCGCGTCCGTCACGGATGTGTACAACCTGGTGCTCTCCGAAGTCGAGGCGCCCCTGCTCGAAAGCGTGATGAATTACGTCAAGGGCAACCAGACCAAGGCCAGCGAGCTGCTCGGTCTCAACCGAGGCACGCTGCGCAAGAAACTCAAGCAGTACGATCTGCTGTAAGCATTCAATCAAACCAGAAAGGCGCCCGCGTAAAAAACGGTCGCCTTTTTTGCTGACTTCCTTTGCTTTTGATGGAAATTGAGATGACCGACCAGACTACCCGCCTGCCGATCCGCCGCGCCTTGATCAGCGTTTCCGACAAGACCGGGATCCTCGAATTCGCCAAGGAGCTTGAAGCTCTGGGCGTCGAGATCCTCTCCACCGGCGGAACGTTCAAGCTGCTGCGCGACAACGGTGTTGCCGCAGTGGAAGTCGCGGATTACACCGGTTTCGCCGAGATGATGGACGGTCGGGTGAAAACCCTGCACCCGAAAATCCACGGCGGCATCCTCGGTCGTCGCGGTATCGATGACGCGATCATGAACGAGCACGGCATCAAGCCGATCGATCTGGTTGCCGTTAACCTCTACCCGTTCGAAGCCACCATCAACAAGCCAGGTTGCGACCTGCCGACCGCGATCGAAAACATCGACATCGGCGGCCCGACCATGGTGCGTTCGGCAGCGAAAAACCACAAAGACGTCGCGATAGTGGTGAATGCCAGCGATTACGCCAGCGTGCTGGAAGGCCTCAAGGCCGGTGGCCTGACCTACGCTCAGCGCTTCGACCTGATGCTCAAGGCATTCGAACACACCGCTGCCTACGACGGCATGATCGCCAACTACATGGGCACCGTGAATCAGGCCGCTGAAACCCTGAGCACTGAAGGTCGCAGCGAATTCCCGCGCACCTTCAACAGCCAGTTCATCAAGGCGCAGGAAATGCGCTACGGCGAGAACCCGCACCAGAGCGCGGCGTTCTACGTTGAAGCCAAACCGGCTGAAGTCGGCATCGCCACCGCGACCCAACTGCAAGGCAAAGAACTCTCGTACAACAACGTGGCCGACACCGACGCCGCGCTGGAATGCGTGAAGAGCTTCGTCAAGCCAGCCTGCGTCATCGTCAAGCACGCCAACCCGTGCGGTGTTGCGGTGAGCCCGGACGCTGAAGGCGGCATTCGTCAGGCCTACGAACTGGCCTACGCCACCGACACCGAGTCGGCGTTCGGCGGCATCATCGCCTTCAACCGTGAACTGGATGCCGAGACCGCCAAGGCGATCGTCGAGCGTCAGTTCGTTGAAGTGATCATCGCCCCAAGCGTCAGCGAAGAAGCCCGCGCCATTGTTGCGGCTAAAGCTAACGTGCGCCTGCTGGCCTGCGGCGAGTGGTCGGCTGACCGCGCTGCAGCGTGGGACTACAAGCGCGTCAACGGCGGCCTGCTGGTACAGAGCCGCGACATCGGCATGATCAGCGCCGATGACCTGAAAGTCGTGACCAAACGTGCGCCGACCGAGCAGGAAATCCATGACCTGATCTTCGCCTGGAAAGTTGCCAAGTACGTTAAGTCCAACGCCATCGTCTACGCCAAGAACCGTCAGACCATCGGTGTCGGCGCTGGCCAGATGAGCCGCGTAAACTCGGCGCGTATCGCTGCGATCAAAGCTGAGCACGCTGGTCTGCAAGTCGCCGGTTCGGTGATGGCCTCGGACGCGTTCTTCCCGTTCCGCGACGGTCTGGATAACGCGGCCAAGGTCGGTATCACTGCGGTGATCCAGCCAGGTGGCTCGATGCGTGACGCTGAAGTGATTGCCGCCGCTGACGAAGCCGGCATCGCCATGGTATTCACCGGCATGCGCCACTTCCGTCACTGATTTTTCGCTCCCTCTGCATGCAGGAGCCATGTAGGAGCTGCCGCAGGCTGCGATCTTTTGATCTTGTCTTTTAAAAGAGCAAGATCAAAAGATCGCAGCCTTCGGCAGCTCCTACAGGGTTTGAATGCTGAGGTCTGGTAGCGCCCCACAGATTTTTGAGGTTTTTGAAATGAATGTTTTGATCATTGGCAGCGGTGGCCGTGAACACGCTCTGGCCTGGAAAGTGGCTCAGGATCCGCGCGTGCAGAAGGTTTTTGTTGCACCGGGCAACGCTGGCACCGCCATTGAAGCCAAGTGCGAAAACGTCGCCATCGACGTGCTGGCCCTTGAGCAACTGGCCGACTTCGCCGAGAAAAACGTTTCCCTGACCATCGTCGGCCCGGAAGTGCCGCTGGTGGCTGGCGTCGTTGACCTGTTCCGCGCCCGTGGTCTGGACTGCTTCGGCCCGACTGCCGGCGCTGCACAGCTGGAAGGCTCGAAAGCCTTCACCAAGGATTTCCTCGCCCGTCACAAGATCCCGACCGCCGATTACCAGAACTTCACCGAGATCGAGCCGGCCCTGGCTTATCTGCGTGAAAAAGGCGCACCGATCGTGATCAAGGCCGATGGCCTGGCCGCCGGTAAAGGCGTGATCGTCGCCATGACCCTGGCCGAAGCCGAAGACGCCGTGCGCGATATGCTCGCTGGCAACGCTTTCGGTGACGCCGGTTCGCGCGTGGTGATCGAAGAGTTCCTCGACGGCGAAGAAGCGTCGTTCATCGTCATGGTCGACGGCAAAAACGTGCTGCCGATGGCCACCAGCCAGGATCACAAACGTGTGGGCGACGGCGACAGCGGCCCGAACACGGGCGGCATGGGTGCTTACTCCCCTGCCCCGGTGGTCACTGCCGACGTGCACAAGCGCGTGATGGATCTGGTGATCTGGCCGACCGTGCGCGGCATGGCTGAGGAAGGCAACGTCTACACCGGTTTCCTTTATGCCGGTCTGATGATCGACAAGGCCGGTAACCCGAAAGTCATCGAGTTCAACTGCCGCTTCGGCGACCCGGAAACCCAACCGGTGATGCTGCGTCTGCAATCGAGCCTGGTGCTGTTGGTCGAAGCCGCTCTGGCGCAAGCGCTGGACAAGGTTGAAGCACAGTGGGATCCACGCCCGAGCGTCGGCATCGTACTGGCCGCTGGCGGCTACCCGGGCGACTACGCCAAGGGCGCGGCGATCAACGGTCTCGACGCAGCGGCGAAGCTGGAAGGCAAAGTCTTCCACGCCGGTACTGCGTTGAAGGATGGCCAGGTTGTCACCGCCGGTGGTCGCGTACTCTGCGCCACCGCAATGGGCGCAAGCGTCGGTGAAGCGCAGCAGCAAGCGTACAAGCTGGCAGCAGCCATCGACTGGGAAGGCAGCTTCTACCGCAAGGACATTGGCTACCGCGCCATTGCCCGTGAACGTGGCGAAATTCAGGAATAAGCTGTTCATCAAGTCCGGCGAGGGATACCGTTCCTCGCCGGGCTGTTCCGCCGCGGCGCATCGTTATATTCTGGCATCAACCTACGAAGGGATTTCGCCGTGCGCTGGCTCAGGATTGCCATAAGCTTCACCGTCACGATGCTGACCTTGCTCTGCATGCTTCCGGCCCAGGCCGCACAAGGCAGTGGCTGGTCGGTATTGCTCGACGATCAGGGCAATCTGCAACTGAGCGACATCCGCTCCGCTCGCTATACCAATCAATTCAGCCCCATCGACCTTGAGCGCCTCACCGCGTCCGAGCCCGATGGTGCACTGTGGCTGCGCTTCAGACTGGCGCCGGGCAAGCACGAACAAGTGCTGCGCATCTTTGCCCCCGACCTGTCGCAGCTCAATCTGTACGTGCTCGACGGCGACCAGTTGATCGAGCAACGCAACACCGGCACCGAGCAACCGCAGGCCGAACGACCGTTGCCCAGCAGCGACTTCATGCTCGCCCTGCCGCAAAGCGACAAACCCCTCGACGTTTATTTACGGATGGTCTCCGACCATCAATTGCGTCCGCACATCACCCTGCAATCGGCCGTGATGAGCGCGGCCAATCAAAACCATTCGCTGATTTTCGGTTTGCTGTTCGGCTGCCTCGCCATGCTCCTGCTGCATAACGTGGTGCGTTACAGCTATTCGCGTTCACGCAGCAGCTTGTGGCTGGCAGTTTGCGAAGGCCTGCTGGGCTTGAGCCTGTTGCTCTTGCTCAATCTGCTCGGGCCCTGGCTGCCGAACTGGCACGCGATCCAGACGCCGGGCGCTTATCTGGCGCTGCTGCTGACCGCCCCCGCCGGTTTGATGTTTGCTTATCGCTTCTTCGGCCCGCTCGGCCCGCACCCGCTGAACAAGCTGCTGATGGCCGACATCCTGTTCATTGTCATCTGCAGCCTGCTGCTGTTGTTCGTCAATACACTGCCGCTGAACATCATCACCTACGCATTGGTGGCACTCGCCGGTCTGAGCATGTTGTTCGTCGGCGTCTATCACTGGCAAAAAGGTTATCGCCCGGCGCGTCTGTTCGTGGCGGCCATGGTGGTGTTCAACATCGGCACGCTGATTATTTTGCCGGCGCTGCTGGGGCTGACACTGGTGTCGCCGCAAGGCTTGATCATGACGCTGATGGCGTTCATCTGCGTCAGCGGTCTGTTGATGAGCATCGCCCTCGGCGAACGTCAGCGCAGCATCACCGAGAGCCGTTTCAGCGTCAGCCGCGACCTCGCCGCGAGCAACGCCGAGATCAACGCCAAAGCCGAATTCCTCGCCAAGATCAGCCACGAAATCCGCACGCCGATGAACGGTGTGCTGGGCATGACTGAACTGCTGCTCGGCACGCCGCTGTCGGTCAAGCAACGTGACTACGTGCAGACCATCCACAGCGCCGGCAACGAACTGCTGACGCTGATCAACGAGATTCTCGACATCTCCAAACTCGAGTCGGGGCAAATCGAACTGGACGATGTGCAGTTCGATCTCAATGCGTTGATCGACGATTGCCTGAGCATCTACCGCGCCAAGGCCGAACAGCAGAACGTCGAACTGATCAGTTTCATTCAGCCGCAAGTCCCGCGCGTCATCAGCGGCGATCCGACCCGCTTGCGCCAGACCTTGCTCAGCCTGCTGGAAAACGCCCTGAAGAAAACCGAAGAAGGCGAAGTGCTGATCGTCGTTGCCCTCGACGAGCGCAGCAGCAAACCGCGTCTGCGCATCGCCGTGCAGGACAGCGGCGCGCCGATGGAGCAGGAAGAACGCGATGCGCTGATGCACGCCGAACTGCACAGCAAACACTTCCTCTCGGCGAATCGTCTGGGCGGCAATCTCGGGCTGGTCATCGCGCGACAACTGATTCGTTTGATGCAGGGTGAATTCGGCATCAAGAGCGGCGCCACGCAGGGCAGCACGTTGTGGCTGACTTTGCCGCTGGATCCGGATCGTCTCGAACACCCGACCTCCGATCTCGACAGCCCATTGCAAGGCGCGCGCGTATTGGTGGTCGACGACAACGACACCTGCCGCAAAGTGCTGGTGCAGCAATGCAGCGCCTGGGGCTTGAATGTCAGCGCCGTGCCGTCGGGCAAGGAAGCGCTGGCCCTGCTGCGCACCAAAGCGCACCTGCGCGATTATTTCGATGTGGTGTTGCTCGATCAGAACATGCCCGGCATGACCGGCATGCAGCTCGCGGCGAAGATCAAGGAAGACCCGAGCCTCAATCACGACATTCTGCTGATCATGCTCACCGGCATCAGCAACGCGCCGAGCAAGATCATCGCGCGCAACTCGGGGATCAAACGCATTCTGGCCAAACCGGTGGCCGGCTACACCCTCAAGACCACGCTGGCGGACGAACTAAACCAGCGCAACAAAGGTCAGGTGGTGTTCCAGCCGCAAGTGGTCACCGCCGCCACGGCAGCGAAAGTGCCGAGCGATTTCCGCATCCTCGTCGCCGAAGACAACACGATTTCGACCAAAGTGATTCGCGGCATGCTCGGCAAGCTCAACCTGCAACCGGACACTGCCAGCAACGGCGAAGAAGCCCTGCAAGCGATGAAAGCGCAGCGGTACGATCTGGTGTTGATGGACTGCGAAATGCCGATTCTCGATGGCTTCTCGGCGACGCAACAATTGCGCGCCTGGGAAGTCAGCAACCAGCGCATCCGCACGCCGATCGTCGCGCTGACCGCGCACATTCTTGCCGAACACAAAGAGCGCGCGCGTCAGGCCGGCATGGACGGGCACATGTCCAAACCGGTGGAATTGTCGCAGTTGCGCGAGTTGATCGAGCATTGGGTGGCTGAGCGTGATCAGCAGAATCGCGCGACAACCCAACCGTCGTAACGCCTGTTAGACTCCCCCACGACTACCCTCGCCAGTGAGCCAGCACCATGCTCCACGTGTTGTTCAGCGTTTACCTGAAGATGCTGGTGCTTTACAGCCCGTTCTTCGTGTTGTCGTGCTTCATTACCCTGACCCGTGGCTACTCGCGCAAGGAACAACGGCGCCTGGCCTGGAAAGTCGCCGCCGCCACGCTGATTTCCAGCGTCTTGCTGTACCTGTTCGGGCGAGTGATTTTCGATGTCTTCGGCATTACCGTGGATGCGTTCCGCATCGGCGCCGGCAGCGTGCTTTTTATCTCGGCACTGGGCATGGCGCAGGGTAAATCGGCGGTGCAGGCAGACAATGTCCAACAGGACGTGACCATCGTGCCGCTGACCATTCCGATCACCGTCGGCCCCGGCACCATCGGTGCCTTGCTGGTGATGGGCGTTAGCCAGCCGCACTGGGACGATAAGCTCACGGCGATTCTCAGCATCATTCTGGCCAGCTTCACGGTTGGCGTGGTGCTCTATCTGTCGAACCGCATCGAGCGAATTCTCGGTGATCAGGGCTTGCAGATTGTCAGCCGTTTGATGGGATTGTTCGTCTGCGCGCTGGCGGCGCAAATCATCTTCACCGGGGTGAAGGGTTATCTGGTGCCCTGATCTGAACCCTTGGTAAACGCAGAAATAAAAAGCGGCTCCGAAGAGCCGCTTTTTTTGCATCAGCCTTTTGGCTTCTCGCCATACCAGCGCGGCGTGTAAACCCAATCACCCCCAGTTGCGCGAGGAAAGGTGCAAGTGGTGGACGAACCGATCAGCACCATCGTGCGCATGTCCACCTGATCCGGTGTCAGCGCGCCCAGCGTGGTGGTGCGCAATGTTTGCCCCGGTCGGCCAATGTCCCGCCCCAAAACCACTGGCGTTTCTGGCGTGCGGTGTTGCGCGACGATTTCCAGCGCTCGCCCCAACTGCCATGGCCGCGCCTTGGAAATAGGGTTGTAGAACGCCAGCGCCAGATCCGCTTCCGCCGCCAGATCCAACCGCTTCTCGATAATCGACCATGGTTTGAGGTTGTCCGACAGCGACATCACACAGAAGTCGTGCCCCAGCGGCGCACCGGCCTGTGCGGCGGTGGCCAGCGAAGCGGAAACGCCGGGAAGAATTTCCAGATCGACGCTGTGCCAGGCGGGATCATCCGACTCGTGCAGCGCTTCGAGCACCGCCGCCGCCATGGCGAACACGCCGGGATCGCCCGAAGAAACGACGATCACCGAACGACCTTCAGCTGCCAGCCTGAAAGCATGACGCGCGCGCTGCATTTCTTCGCGGTTGTCGGTGCAATGCTGCACTTGATCGTCGCGGAACGGGCCGGCCATGCGCACATAGGTTTCGTAGCCGAGCACATCGGTACAACGCGCCAGTTCGGCTTTGACGGCGGGAACCATCAGTTCGGCAGCGCCGGGGCCAAGACCGATGACGGCGAGACGACCGCGTGGGCGGCCGACATGAGCAACGTCCAGCGGCTGCTCGGCAATCGCGATGGCAAGGTTGTTTGCGGTCACAATGCTCGCTGAAGGTACGGCATTAAGTGCCAATGCTTCGAGATCAGTTTGCGCCGCGACAAATCGCAACGGCACGCCCAGTTCAAGCGCTGCATCACGCAAGTTCGCCGAAGCCATTTCACTGTCAGCGGCGACCAGACACGCCAGCGACTGCAGCGCAATTTTTGCTTGCTGCAATGCTTTGCGAACGGCGCTCGGTAGATCGGCAACGTCGGCAGTGACCGCCACCGCCACACTGCGCGGATAAATCAGTAATTCGTTGGCGCTGGCTTCACGCTCAGCACTGCTGACATGAATCGAACGCTGCGCCTGCGGATCTTCCTGCAGTTGCGCCTGATCCAGCCACGGCGCCTCGCCTTCAATACGCACGCTGTGCCCGGCTAGCAGGTCGGAGACAAAACGCTTGCCCAGTTCCAGATCGGCGAGCGCATAACCGCTGGGTGGATTGAGCAGGCAGGTACCGAAACGCAATTCGCCACTGGTGGTGATCGCCGCCGTCACTTGCAGTCCGGCAGCGATTTCCCGCGCCATGACATTCACCCCGCCGAGGCCGCCGAGCAGCGGCACCACCGCGCTGCCATCTTCAGCCACTGCGAGCACGGCAGGTTCGGCGCCCTTCTCCAGCAACAGCGGCGCCAGTGTGCGAATAACGATGCCTGCCGCACACAGGGCAATGATCGGCGTGTTGTGCTGATACAGATCGCGCAAGGTCGCGCCGAATTCCTGATAGCTGCAGTCGGCGCCTTCAACGCGCCCGGCGAGGCCGTGGATCTGCGCCGCCGGATAGACCTGCTGAATGCGACGGGCCGTGGCCAGGCTGGCCTGACCAAGAATGACGATCGCGGGTATTGAGTGAGTCATCAGCCCTGCCACCGTTCGCCCGGCACGATGATCAGCGAGAAGTACGGCGAGGACATCGGCTCCACCTGATCCATCGGCACGATTTTCTGATTGGCCATGGTCGCGCGCTCGACATACAGCGCGCGCTCGGCCAGACCGAGTTCTTCCAGCACCTGACGCACTTTCGGGAAGTTGCGCCCAAGCTTCATGATCACGGCGGCGTCAGCATCGGCCAGACGTCGCTTCAATTCTTCATGGGGCAACACGCCGGAGAGCACCGACAGGCTTTGATTGCGATACACCAACGGCGCGCCCAGCACCGAAGCGCCACCGAGCATCGAGCAAACGCCCGGCACCACTTGCGCTTCATAGCGCGTGGCGAGGCGATCGTGCAGGTACATGTAGGAGCCGTAGAAGAACGGATCACCTTCGCAAATCACCGCGACATCGCGACCGGCATCGAGATGCGCGGCGACGGTTTCGGCGGCTTCATCGTAGAAATCGCTGATGACTTGTTCGTAAGAAAGCGGCGCCGGCAATGCTTCGGTAGTCACCGGATACACCAGCGGCAGCAGGTTCTGCGCTTCTTGCAGGTGCGCTTCGATGATGCCGAACGCGTTGCCCTTTTTGCCCTTGGCGACGAAGTACGCGACCACCGGCGATTCGCGCAGCAAGCGCAGCGCCTTGACGGTAATCAGTTCCGGATCACCGGGGCCGACGCCCAGGCCAATCAAACGTCCTTTAGCCTGCATCATTCAATCTCCGTGGCGAGGGCATTGACGGCGGCGGCGGCCATGGCGCTGCCACCGAGGCGGCCTTGCATGATCACGAACGGCACGCCACGGCTGTCGGCGGCCAGTGCCGCTTTCGATTCGGCGGCGCCGACGAAGCCGACCGGGAAGCCCAGAATCAGCGCCGGTTTTGGTGCGCCGGCATCGAGCATTTCCAGCAGATAGAACAGCGCAGTCGGCGCGTTGCCGATCACCACAACACTGCCTTCAAGGTGCGGACGCCACAGTTCCAGCGCAGCGGCGGAACGAGTGTTGCCCAGCTCGCGCGCCAGCTCCGGCACGCTGTCATCGCGCAGGGTGCAGATCACTTCGTTGTTGGCCGGCAGGCGCGCGCGGGTCACGCCTTCGGAGACCATCCGCGCATCACACAGAATCGGCGCACCGGCGGCCAGCGCCTCGCGCCCGGCCTTGCCCGCGCCTTCGGAAAACTGCAGACCGTCGATGGCCTCGACCATGCCGCAGGCGTGAATCACCCGCACCGCGAGTTTTTCCAGATCGGCCGGGACTCGCACGAGGTTGGCTTCGCTGCGAATGATCGCGAAGGAGTTGCGATAGATCTCCTGACCGTCGCGAATGTAATCAAGCATCAAGGGGGCTCCGGGAGCGGGCGTCGAGCAGGGTCGCGGCCGCTTCAATAGTAAGATTGCGTGCGTGCAACGCGCCGAAACCCGGCAGCGTTGCATCGCGAAAATAGAGGTCGTAATGACCGGGGCTGACCGCCAGCAACGTCACCGGCGCATGGTGCGCGGCGGCGCAGGAGCGCGAGCAACCGGACAGGTGCACGCTGAGCGCCGAGGGCAGCAGCGTCGCCAGATGGCGGGCGTCCTGTTTGGTGTCGGCGAGGCCTTTGCCGCAGCCGTTGGAACCGGTGCAGGCAATCAGGCGCGACAGCGGTTCGCTCGGCTCGGTCAGCAGGTTGAGTTGCTTGAGGCCTTGCAGCACCTCGGCGGCGTCAGTGATTTTGACGTCGGGCAGCAACAGGCTTTGCCACGGGGTGAAACGCAGGTGGCCGTTGCCGAACTGGCGAGCCAATTGTGCGACACCGCGCAGCATCGTCGGATCGAGACGACCGAGCGCTGGTACGGCGCCGATGTACACCAAATCCGAGGTATTTTGCGGATGAACGCCGATGTGCAGATTGTCCGCTGCCGGCGTTCGCTTCCAATCGCTGACAGCTTGCAGGGTGACCCGCTGAGCGAGTTTTTCAAGAAACAGCTCAGGCGTCATTTCGCTGAGCAAATGGCGCATCCGCGTTTGCTCAGGGCGCGCCAGTTCAAGGAACAATTCGAGCACCGCGACCACCAGCGCATGGCCGTTGTCCAGTGCCACCGCACCAAGCGCACGATCCGTCGGGCAACCGGCCAGACCGAATGCCAGCAATGTCTCGCCGTCCCTTTTGAAGGCCGACAACCACAGGTCATGCGGGTGTTCGAGCATCGCCAAGGCTTCAGCGCCGTCCAGTTGCACGGCGAACTTGGCGCTCAACTCATGAAAGCGCGGATGGTTTTGCAGGGTATCGAGGATCTGTTCGGCGAGCGGACGAGTGTCGAATTGCATCTGCTGGTCGATCCCGGCAGCCGGGCTGAGCATCAGGTTGCGCACGTCGTCGCCGGCGGCGGATCGCGGGCCGAGGCCGGCAGCCAACAGGTTGTCGATCAATGCAGAGGACTGCGCGCCGATCCCGCGAATCTGCAGATTGGCGCGGTTGGTCGCCTCGATGGCGCCGCTGGCGAACTGTTGTGCCGCATCCGCCACCGCATCTGCCTGATCGGCACTGATCGAGCCACCGTTGAGTTTGATCCGACAGATCCCCCCATCCAATGCCTGAACGATACGCAGCAACCCCGGACAAGCCGAGGGGCGTATGGCAGTGGACATCGGGCGTTCGTTCAAGGGGCGAACCGGTTGCGAGGGAAAGGCGCGGTATTATGCCTGCTTTGTTCACCGGCATGAAAAGTCTGCCCGTCGGTTTTGCAAGACATATCCCTCGACGGGCATTGCCCTCGCGGGCATTTCAGGCCAACGCGATGATTTGCTCTTGGCGGCGCTCGCCCAGTAACGAGATAACCTTGGCCCGGGAAAAACCATAATCCTCGGGATCGATCAGCGCTTTGTAGCCTTCGACAAACACGCGGCCCTGGATACTTTTGTTATTGAAACGATGATAAAGCACATTATCGACGACGATTTCTGCAACTTCAAAAGACACGACCACAGTCGATACCGCGATCCCGGAAGAAACAAAGCCCAACATAAATCTGATGCAATTCCCCTCCAACAAAACATGTGGCTGGATACTCTGATTAGCAACCGCGGCGGAGACTTGCTTCAACTGCAACTCGATCGCTGAAGCGCACAAGCGTGTGACCGTCGCGGGAATCCAGCTGTGCAGAAGTCTGGTTGCCAACTCCAACACGGTAAAGCTTTCAGGTAAAGGCGCCGGAAAATTTACGCCTGGGTTGTCCAGCAACAGGGCACCGGTGGCTCTCAATGCCATTTTATTAGCGTGGGCCCATGATTCAACGTCGCGGCCATCGGACACTTTATGGGCGGCGACTGTTTGAGCATACAGCAGCGCATCGAGGCTATCGGATCGGTCTGCTGCGGATAATTCGTCCGCCACCAGAATGACCGCGCCGGCGCAGACGAAAGTTTTAAATCCTGTGTTCATTTTCAGCTTCCTGGAAAGCCAGAGACTCGCGTCTCTGGCTTTATTTAAACTCAGGCCTTCGTACCGAACTCATAGCTCAGCGCTTTTTCACGCTGCTCGGTCAGCGCTTTGACAATCAGCGGCTCGACCATCAAGTAATCCTCTTCATCCATGTGCATGGTGGCCGCGCCGTTATAGATTTCAACTGCCGAAGTGGCCCACTCGATAAACAACACTTTGGTCGGTTGTGCAGTGGCGAGGTATTGCACGGCTGCAACGGCCAGGGTAATGCCACCGTCGGTATCTTCCAGGGCGCTGGACATGCAGAAGTTGCCACCTTCGGCTTTCTTCGAGTTGTTTTCAAAAAGCTTCAATGCTTCAGGCTCGTTCTTCAGTGCATCCATGGTTGCATCGGCGACAGTCGACAGTACCTTCAATGCTGTCTGGCCTTGGCCAATGGCTGCACCCACTGCCGCATGAATAATGGTCAAGGCAACATTGTCCATCGTGAGCTTTTGCGAAGAAGCACTGTAGCGATTATACGGCTGGCTGAAGGCGAACCATCCGGTCAATTTCATCAGTCGCATGAACTCGTTGTATCGCTGTTCTTTCTGACTGGCCGCCGGAAATTTGAGCAAGGCCACCAGGTCGGCATACATGTACGTATTCTTGACTATACGCTTGCTGCGCTTGGACATGCTCGCATCAAAACCTGCGATACCCGACCCCATGATGGCGGCGTTCAGTTCATCCTTGTCAATCGGCAAGTTCGCAGCGGCCCGAACGGTGCGCGCATGCATTACTGGTTGTGCCGCGACAAACTCATTGCACTCCGTAATTAATGCAACACGTTGAGCAGCAGAAGTTACCTGTTCATTTAATTCATTCATTACTATTGATTCCCTGCAATTATTTAAACGCCGTCTTGGCGTAAAACCAAATTAACCCCACGTTTAAAATTAATCAACTTTCGTTCCATTCAATTCATTTCAGCTGTCACACCAACGCTAAAAATCGTTCCATCACCAGCCACGATTTAACGCGTCAGTTCAATTTCCGCCGTACGCATTTCAAGCACCGCTTCGCTTAACCGTGCGCGATACTCTTCCATCTGTCGCGGTTTGATTGCAAAGCGCCTGGACTGGATATCAAGTTGCGCACCGGTGTGCTGTACCGTCCAGAATAGATAATTCGAACTCCAGTCAGTTTGCAGAAAACGCACGTTGCTAATCACGATCTCCAACTCTTTTTGCGCATTGTATTGTGCTGGGGAAAAACGAAAGTCTGCCCATGCGCGCGCGCCATCGGATAACACATCGATTCCAGCCGGGCTAACCTCAAGTAACTGAAAGGTCTCTTTCATTGCGGCAATTTTTGATCGACTTATCAGCGTCGACACCGATTTCGCCCACTTGTCCAACAAGTTTCCCGTGAATTTTTTGTCGGCAACAATTACCGGTTCGTATTCCAACCCCCAGCCAACAGACCACAGGACGCCAGAGTAAAATTCGAACCATGCTGCAGGTTCATGTTTTCTGTTATGGCGTTGATCCGCTCTAAACTCCGCCCAGCGCATACTGTCTTTAATAAACCGTTGATCTGCCTTGGCCACACCCGAGAGAAACGACAGTAAATTGCCTCCCATTACGACTGAAGCACCGCCATCAGTCAAAGTACTTGCAGCCCGCTGTATCTCACTCATATCTACACTCCTGTATATTTAACGCACCTTGCTTGGCACTCATTATCACTGCCTGTTCATCTTTAAACGGCAGTTCATTGCACTGAGAATAACAACCTCAAAACAATTCCAATAAAAGCAACTAAAACAATTAGTGTCCGTTCGCCAATTAACAGATTGAAAGCAGTCAGTTGGCGGCCATCGCGCTATCATGTCGCCGGATAATGGCAAGCACACGATTGAGGAAGGTATGGCCCCTTGGCTGACGGTTGTAGGCATCGCTGAAGATGGCTTTAAAGGCCTTGGTAAAAACGCCCGGCGCGCCCTGATGAACGCCTCGCGGATTATTGGTGGCCAGCGTCAGCTGGATTTGCTGCCGGTGTGCATTCGCGGCGAACGCCAGTTGTGGCCAAGCCCCTTTTCTCTCGCGCCGGTGCTTGAGCAGCGCGGCGAAGCGGTCTGTGTGCTGGCCAGCGGTGATCCGATGTTCTACGGCGTCGGCGCCAGCCTGGCGCGGCAGGTGCCGAGTGATGAAATGCTGATTCTGCCCGCACCGTCGTCCTGCTCGCTGGCGGCGGCAAGGCTGGGCTGGCCGTTGCAGGAAGTGAGCATTGTGTCGTTGGTGGCGCGGCCCCTGGCAGCGCTCAATGCGCAGTTGTTCAGCGGCGTGCGGTTGCTGCTGTTGAGCAATGACGGACAGAGCCCGGCGGCGGTTGCGCAATTGCTGCGTGAACGCGGCTTTGGTTCGAGTCGCATGAGCGTGTTCGAACACTTGGGTGGCGATGCCGAGCAACGGATCGACGCCAGCGCCCACGACTGGAACCTTGCCTCGACTGCCGACCTCAACGTGATCGCCATCGAATGCCGCGCCGACGCCAACACGCCACGCTTGTCGCGCCTTGCCGGCCTGCCGGACTCGGCGTTCAAACATGACGGCCAACTGACCAAACGCGACGTGCGCGCCATCACCCTCGCCCGCCTCGCTCCGACGCCCGGGGAATTGCTTTGGGACGTCGGTGCCGGCAGCGGCTCGATCGGCATCGAATGGATGCGCGCACATCCGAGCTGCCGCGCGCTGGCCATCGAAGCCGATGACGGTCGTCAGCATTTGATCGAGCTCAACCGCGATGCGTTGGGCGTGCCCGGTTTGCAGTTGATTCGCGGCAAGGCTCCCCAAGCGCTGCAAGGTCTGGAGCGCCCGGATGCGATTTTCATCGGCGGCGGCGTCACCCGTGAGGGCGTGCTTGAAACGTGCTGGGAACGGCTCAAACCCGGCGGGCGTCTGGTGGCCAACGCCGTGACCCTGCAAAGTGAAGTCACCCTGATGAGCTGGCGCGAACGTTTCGGCGGTGAGCTGACGCGCATTCATGTCGCGCAGGCGCAGCCGCTGGGCGAGTTTGATACGTGGCGACAAGCGTTGCCGATCACGCTGCTTGATCTGGTCAAACCCCTCGATGCGTAAACGAATCCTGTTGCTCGGCGGCGTCACCGAAGCACTCGCGATCGCACGCACGCTGGGGCCGGGGCACATTTACAGCCTCGCCGGTGTCGGCCGTGTGCCGACCGATCTGACCTGTCAGGTGCGCGTCGGCGGTTATGGCGGTGCCGAAGGTCTGGCGCAGTTTATTCGCGCGGAAGGCATCGACCTGCTGCTCGACGCCACGCACCCCTACGCCGCACAAATCAGCCAGAACGCCGCCACCGCCGCGCATCTGACCGGTATCCCGTGCTGGGCCCTGCGCCGCCCGGCGTGGCAGCCGCAAGCGGGCGATGACTGGCGCGAAGTCAGCGACTGGGCAGAGCTGATCAGTGCCCTCAAACCCTTCCGCCGTCCGCTGTTTACCCTTGGCCGAGAACCGTTGCAGCATCTCGACGAAATCCCCGCCGAGCAATTCTGGACACTGCGCGCCCTCGACGTTTATCCCGGCAACGAACGCTGCGAAGTCATCGGCGCGCGCGGGCCGTTCCTGATCGACGATGAACGCGCCTTGTTCGAACGCCGGCAAATCGATGTGCTGATCAGCAAAAACAGCGGCAGCACTGCGACCGAGCCGAAACTGGAAGTGGCACGCGAGCGTGGAGTGCCGGTGCTGGTGTTGAAGCGGCCGGTGTTGCCGGGGGTTGATAGGGAGTTTGGGTCGGCGTCTGAAGTCCTCGCGGCCCTGACGACGCAAGACTTTTCCTGACTTTCAATATTTCTGCGAATTTGCCTGCAATTTTTGAGGACGCAGCCGACTGTTCTTCACTACACCTTCCCCCAATACTTCGGTTCCTTTAATCCCGACAAGCAGACAGCCAAGAAAAGCGGCTTGCCAGCTTGTATCCCAAGGAATACGATTCAGAATGATCGTCGTTGAACGAACCCGCCTGTTTTCCGAATGGCTCGACTCCTTGAAAGACATCATCGGTAAAGGCCGAATCATCTCCAGACTCAAGGCAGCTGAACATGCAACTTTGGCGACTGCGGGTTTGTGGGTGATACCGTTTATGAAATGCGCGTTCATTACGGCCCTGGTTACAGGATGTACTTCACACGTAAAGGCGAAGTGGTTTATCTGCTGTTGATCGGGGGCGACAAATCGACACAAAAGAGAGATATCAAACGCGCCGTGCAGATGGCGCATAACATCGGAAATGAGGAGTGAATCATGACCGAAGAATTCGCCCGTTTTGACGCTGCCGAATACCTCAAAACTCCCGAGGACATGGCGGCATATCTAGACGCCTGTTTTGACGACGATGAAGGCGATGGCGTTCTGATCCGTGCAGCGCTCAATGACATCGCCCGCGCTCAAGGCATGACGCAAGTGGCACGGGATGCAGGTTTGGGTCGCGAAAGTCTCTATAAAGCGCTGAGTAGCACTGGCAACCCTGAATTCGCAACTATCATGAAAGTCATGAAGGCGCTCGGTATGAGGCTGCATGCCGTAGCGTATTGAAAAACGCTGCGACACCAAACCGCACGACGCTTTTTTACTTATCGGCCCTGATCAGGCTAAATAGCCCGCGCCTGATCGCCCACCCAATGGATCTCTCCGATGAACCGACAACGGCTAGCACTTGCCTGGATCGCCTGCTTTGCAGTGCTGTTCAACATGCTCGCCATGCCGATGACGGGGGCGATGGCGCAGGCGGCCAATTCACCGGCCGAACAGTTGCTGTGGAGCAGTTTCTGCACCGGCAGCGGGACGAAGATGGTGGCGATCAACATCGGCGCTACCGATCAAAAAGCGCCGGCCAACGACACGCATTCCAACATGCAGCATTGCTGGTGTTGCTCGGGTTCTGCGCCATTGGTGGCGTTGCCGGGCCATTCGCCGCAGCTGTATTTCGCCCGCTATGAAAGCAATCACAGCGTCGCGCCGCTCTCGCTGCAAACCCCTACTCCGCGCCAGCAATGGCCGAGCCTCAATCCCCGCGCCTCTCCTCTGGTTTGATTTGTTCTCGCAATTGACCTGCGTTTCAAATCGTTCTGGAGAACTGCCATGTTTAACAAATTCATCGTCATCGCTGCGCTGTTGTTGCCCGCGTGCTTCGCCAATGCCCACGAATACAAGGCTGGCGAGATTGAAATCGCCCACCCGTGGTCGCAGGAGTTGCCACCGAATGCGCCGACCGTAGCGGCGTATTTCGTGATTCACAACGGCGGTAAAACGGCTGACCGCTTGCTCAGCGTCGACTCGCCGATCGCCCCCCAAGCGCAGTTGCATGAGCATGTGATGCAGGGCGATCTGATGAAGATGCAGCAGGTGCCGAGCGTGGAAATCCCTGCTGGCGGCAACGTGATATTTGCGCCGATGGCCTATCACGTGATGCTGCTCAACCCGACCGAGCGCAGCCTGCTCACGGACGGCAAGCAATTCCCGCTGACGCTGCATTTCGAGAAGGCCGGCGACGTCACCGTCGAAGTTTCGGTGCAGAAGAAGCCCCCGGAAACCACGCAGGCTCACGCGCACGCTCAGTAAGTCTTCCGGCAGATTCCGCCCATGCGCCCGCTGAGCGCCAGGCCCTCCGCGCCACGCCGTCAGACTGAACACCTGACTCGCGGCAGCTGGATCGCCCTGTTCGCCATGTTGATGATTTTCATCGGCCCACTGATTTCTCAGTCGATGCCGATGGATCAACACGCCTCGACCTCCATGCCAATGAGCATGGACATGTCGATGGACATGCCGGGGATGGATCACTCCGGACAAGACGCGAAACCCAGCGCCGAACATTGCCCGCCACAATCCTCGCACCACGTGCTGTGGGAAAAATGCGGCTATTGCAGCCTGCTGTTCAATTGCCCGGCACTGACCGGCGGCGGCGATTTCGTCGCCTTCAACATCCCGCCACTCAACACTTTCACTCCGCCCTCCCCGCGCCTGGGCCACGCCCGGCAAACCTTCTTCCCCGGCGCCCGCACCCGCGCCCCGCCCATCGCCACGTAAACACGCACCTTTGATTGCACACGGTGGAGAAGACAGCTTCAGGCTGCCGGCCGTGTCGTTTACGACTGTTTGATGGAAATTGTCATGTCCAGGTTTGCTGCTGTTTCACGCTCGGGTTCCGCCCCGGCATCCTTCGCTTTGAACGAATCACGGATTCGTTTCAGGCACGCTAGCGCCGTACTTTGCGGCGTCCTGCTGTCCCCGTTGGTGTTGGCCGATGATCACACCGGCTACAACGAAGAACTGAGTCCAACGGTGATCACCGCGATCGCGCCGAGCTCACCGCTGACCATCGTTACCAACCCAAAAGATCCACGCCAACCAGTGCCGGCGAGTGACGGCGGCGATTATCTGAAAACCATTCCGGGCTTCGCGCTGGTGCGCAATGGCGGCACCAACGGCGATCCGGTATTGCGCGGCATGTTCGGCTCGCGTCTGAACATCCTCACCAACGGCAGCATGCTGCTCGGCGCTTGCCCGGGCCGGATGGACGCGCCGACCTCGTACATCTCGCCGGAAACCTACGACAAACTCACCGTGATCAAAGGCCCGCAAACCGTGCTTTACGGCCCGGGCGCCTCGGCGGGCACGGTGTTGTTTGATCGTGAACCGGAGAGCTTCGGCGAACTCGGCACGCGGGTGAACGCCAGCGTTCTGGCCGGTTCTCACGGACGCTTCGACAAGGTTGTCGATGCCGCTGCCGGTGGCCCGTTGGGTTACGTGCGCGTGATCGGCAACACCGCGCATTCCGACGATTACCGCGACGGCAACAACGACATCGTCGCCTCGCGCTACGACAAGTGGAACGGCGACGTCGCGGTCGGCTGGACGCCGGATGCCGACACCCTGATCGAACTCACCGCCGGCAAGGGCGACGGCGAAGCGCGCTACGCTGGGCGCGGCATGGACGGCTCGCAGTTCCTGCGTGAAAGCCTCGGCCTGCGCTTCGAAAAATCCAACATCACCGACGTGCTGGAGAAACTCGAAGCGCAGGTCTACTACAACTACGCCGACCATGTGATGGACAACTACACCCTGCGCACGCCGTCGGGCACCGGCATGATGGCCGGGCCCATGGCGTCCAATGTCGACCGTCGCACCCTCGGTGCGCGGATCAAAGCGACCTGGCGTTGGGCCGATATTCAACTGATCACCGGCCTCGACGCGCAGACCAACGAGCATCGCCAGCGCAGTTCAATGGGCGTCGACACCTACAAAGATCTGCCCTACACCAAGGACGCCGATTTCCATAACTACGGCGTGTTCGGTGAAATGACCTGGTACGCCGCCGACCGCGATCGGCTGATCACCGGCGCCCGCGTCGACCGCGCCTCGGCCAAGGATTATCGGCAAACCACCGGCTCGGGAATGATGACCCGCCCCAATCCGACCGCCGACGACACCCGCGCCGATACCCTGCCCAGCGGCTTCGTGCGCTACGAGCATGACCTCGCTGACAGCCCGACCACGCTCTACGCCGGCCTCGGTCACGCGCAGCGCTTTCCGGATTACTGGGAGCTGTTCTCGGCGAGCAGCGGCCCGGTCGGTTCGCTCAACGCGTTCGATTCGATCAAACCGGAGAAAACCACGCAGTTCGATTTCGGCGTGAACTACAAGAGCGCCGATCTGGAAGCCTGGGCCTCGGGCTACATCGGCGTGGTGCGCGATTACATCCTCTTCGATTACACCCCGGGAATGATGGGCATGAGCACCTCGCGCGCCGAGAACATCGACGCGCGAATCATGGGCGGTGAACTCGGTGCCGCGTATCAACTCACCGACAACTGGAAGACCGATGCGACCCTGGCCTACGCCTGGGGCAAGAACAGCAGCGACGGTTCGGCCCTGCCGCAAATGCCGCCGCTGGATGCACGCTTCGGTCTGACCTATACCAAAGACAACTGGAGCGCCGGCGCACTGTGGAGGGTGGTTGCCGCGCAAAACCGTATCGACCAGAACAAGGGCAACGTGGTCGGCAAGGATTACGACAAGAGTTCGGGCTTCGGCGTGTTCTCACTCAACGGTGCCTACCGGATCAACAAAAACTGGAAGGTCAGCAGCGGCGTCGACAACCTGTTCGGCAAGGCTTACGCCGAACACTTGAACCTGGCGGGCAACGCCGGATTCGGCTACCCGGCCAACGACCCGCAAGCCATCAACGAACCGGGGCGCACGCTCTGGACCAAGGTGGACATGAGTTTCTAACAAGAAAGTCAAAAGATCGCAGCCCGCATGTACCCCTGTAGGAGCTGCCGAAGGCTGCGATCTCTTGATCTAAAAAAATTCGCCAAGCGGAGCACACGTGATGAATCAGCCCAAACCGAATTTCTACAACCTGGCCTGGCGTTGGCATTTTTACGCCGGGCTCTTCGTCGCCCCTTTTATGGTGATGCTGGCCCTGACCGGCATGATTTACCTGTTCAAACCGCAACTCGATTCATTGATGTACAGCAGCCTGCTCAACGTCCCCGCCGGTCATCACAGCGTCCCGGCCGATGACTTGCTGCAACGGGTAAAAAGCGCTTATCCACAAGGCCAGGTCACCCAATACCTGCCGCCGGTCAACGCCGAACGAAGCGCGCAATTTGTGGTGACCAACGCCGGTCACGAACTCAACGTGTTCGTCGATCCGTACCACGGCGACATCCTCGGCGAACAAGACGCCAAGCAAAACCTGCAAGCCATCGCCCGCGCGATTCACGGCGAATTGATGATCGGCACCGTCGGTGACCGTCTCATCGAAATGGCCGCCGGTTGGGGCGTGGTGTTGGTGGTGTCCGGGTTGTTCCTGTGGTGGCCGCGCGGTCAGGCAGCAGGCATTTTGTGGCCACGGCTGAACAGTCGCGGTCGTGTGTTGTGGCGGGATCTGCACGCGGTCACCGGGTTCTGGGGCGCGACATTGCTGCTGGTGATGCTGCTCAGTGGCATGACCTGGACCGGTTTCTGGGGCAAGCAATACGCGCAAGTGTGGAACGTGTTCCCGGCAGCGATGTGGGACAACGTGCCGACCTCCGATGTTGAAGCGCGAACCCTTAACAGCGCCACCCGCCAGACCGTGCCTTGGGCGATGGAAAACACGCCGATGCCGATGTCCGGCGACCACGCCGAACACATGGCCCACGGCGGCGCCAACGCTGGCCCGGCGGCACCGAGCATCAGCCTGCAAGACGTGCAAAACATCGCCACCGCGCGCAAGGTCGAACCGGGTTACAGCATCACCCTGCCGACCACCGCCACCGGCGTGTTCACCATCGCCGTGTTCGCCGACGATCCGCGCAACGACGCCACCCTGCACGTCGATCAATACACCGGCAAAGTCCTCGCCGATGTGCGTTTCGAACAATACGGCACGGTTGCCCGCGCCACCGAAATCGGCGTGATGCTCCACGAAGGCAAGATGTTCGGCACCTTCAATCAGATCGTCGTGTTGCTGATCTGTCTGATGATTCTGCTCAGCGCCGTCAGCGGCGTGGTGATCTGGTGGAAGCGTCGGCCACAGGGCAAATTCGGCGTGCCACCGCTGCGGCATGACCTGCCGAAATGGAAAACCGGCGTGGTCATCATGCTCGCGCTGGCGGTGATTTTTCCGCTGGTGGGGGCTTCGCTGGTGGTGGTGTGGTTGCTGGATCGACTGCTGCTGTCGCGGTTTGGTCGCCAACCTGAATCTGCCTCAACTTCATCATGAAGCAGGCGAGATGCGCGATTTAGACAGCTCTATAGACTGCCGGGGCTTATATGCCGGCAATTTTTAGTGTTACTGTATAACGCGAATTTGCCATTCTGCCCACGACCACAAGTTGTGGGCTTTTCATTTGATGAAGTGATTCACCGTACCGATGAACAAGTACCTCTTGTCCAGCCTCTGCCTGTTCGCCATGAACAATGCCCACGCCGACAGCGCCCCCCTGACGTTGCCCACCGGCACCATCAGCGCGCCCGCCGTTGACGATGCAACCGTCAGCCTCACCACGCCGACCACCGCCGGTTCGCGGCTGAACCTCAGCGCCATGCAAACCCCGGCCAGCGTTGAAAGCCTCAGCGGCGAGCAAGTCCGCGCACGCGGCGATCGCAGCGTGCAGGACGCGGTGTCGCGCAGCACCGGCATCAGCCGCACCGGGACGCCGGGCGATGGCGGCACATCGTTGCAGGCGCGCGGTTTCACCGGGCAGAGTTCGGTGATGCAGTTGTATGACGGCAACCGCATGTACACCGGCATGGGCACCGTCACGTTCCCGGTCGACACCTGGTCGGTGGAGCGTGTCGATGTGCTGCGTGGCCCGGCGTCGGTGTTGTACGGCGAAGGCGCGACCGGGGCGGTGGTCAACGTTATTCCGAAGAAGCCATTCGAGGGCGACATCGAAAATCATCTGCGCGTCGGTTACGGCTCTTACGACAGCCAACAGCAGGCCTTCGACAGCGGCGGTTCACTGAGCGATACGTTGAGCTATCGCCTCAATCTCAATCGTCTGCGCAGCCACGGCTGGATCGATCACGGCGACGCCTCCAGCGACTTCATCAGCGCGGCCCTGCGCTGGCAGGCCAGCGAAGATCTGGCGTTCACCCTCGCCCACGATTACGGCGATCAGCACCCGCAAAACTACTTCGGCACGCCGTTGATCAATGGCCATTTGCAGGACAGTTTGCGCAACAAAAACTACAACGTGCGCGACGACAAACAGCACTACAACGATCAGTGGACGCGTCTGACCAGCGACTGGCAGATCAACGACTCGGTCAGCGCCAGCAACGAGTTGTACTACCTCAAAGCCCAGCGCCGCTGGCAGAACGCCGAGAACTACAACTTCGACGCGGGCACGCAGCAATTGAGCCGCAGCGGTTATTTCGGCATCGGTCACAAGCAGGAACAGGTTGGCGACCGTCAGACCTTCACCTTCAAACACTCGCTGTTCGGCCTCGACAGCCAGACCGTCAGCGGCGTCGAGTACAACCGCATCCGCTTCCAGCTCAACAGCAACTCACCGTTCAACGACGTGTTGCCGAATGGCCAGGCCGTGGATCTGTATCACCCGCAAGCCGGCACTTTCGAGAGCGCCGACCCTTATCGCGATCAGTTCGACAGCACCACCAAACAGCTGTCGGTGTTCGCCGAGAACCGCACGCAACTGAGTGAGCGCTGGTCGCTGGTGACCGGTGTGCGCCGCGATTACGTGCACGTCGATCGCAATAATCTGCTCGATGGCAGTCAGAGCGACAAGACCCTGACCGGCAACAACTGGAAGGCCGGGCTGGTGTTTGCGTTGACGCCGGACACCTCGTTCTACGGCCAGATGGCGACCAGCACCGACGGTATTGGCGGGCTGATTTCTCTGAGCCCAAGCCAGCAGCAATACGATCTGTCGACGGCACGCCAGACTGAAGTCGGCATGAAGCAGTTATTCTGGGATCAGCGCGGCGAGTTCACATTGGCGGCGTATCGCATCGTCAAGAAGAAGCTGCTGACCGATGATCCGGGCAACCCGACGCTCAAACAGCAAGTGGGTCAGCAGTCGTCTAACGGTCTGGAAGCGAGCCTTGATCTGCAATTGCCGCACGCCTGGCAACTGCAAGCGAACGCGGCGATCGTGAAGGCCAAGTACGACGATTTCTCGGAGGTGGTGAACGGCCAGACGCTGTCGTACAACGGCAATCGCCCGGTGGACGTACCGAGGCGTACGGCCAACCTTTGGCTGAACAAAGCGCTTAGCGATGATCTCAAGGCCGGCGCCGGTGTGCGGTATGTTGATGCGCGTTACGCCGACATGGCCAACCGCAACGAGCTGCCGAGTTACACCGTGGTCGATGCGACGTTGTCGTGGCAAGCGCTGCGCAACACGACGCTGGGCTTGCAGGTGAACAACCTGTTTGACCGCCGGTATGCGCAAAGCCAATACAATGAGGGGCAGCAGTGGATCCTTGGCGAACCGCGCTCGTTTTTTGTCAGCGCTGATTACACCTTTTGATTGAAAGGCCTTGCCCTCACCCTAGCCCTCTCCCAGAGGTAGAGGGGACTGACCGAGGTGTTTGGGCAAGTTGCACCGACTTGAAATACCGAGTCGAACTGAAGCTTTGAAAAGCATGAAGATCGGCCCCCTTTCCCCCTCTACCCCTTGGGGGAGAGGGTTGGGGTGAGGGGGAAAAAATCTCACTGAACCACCACAATCATCGACATCACAGCGGATCCGCATGACCTCACTCACCCTCACCGACCTCGCCTGGACACCGCTGGGCCACGGCCACTGTCATCACCAGTTCCAGCTGCGTGACGCCTCGTTGCAGGTGGCCGCCGGTGAGTTCGTCGGGTTGATCGGCCCCAACGGCAGCGGCAAAACCAGTCTGCTGCGCTGCGCCTATCGCTTCAGCCCGCCGGAAAGCGGTGAGGTAAAACTCGATCACCACAACGTCTGGAAACAGTCCTCACGCTGGTGTGCGCAACGCATCGCCGTGGTCTTGCAGGAATTCCCCGATGCCTTCGGCCTGACCGTCGAGGAGGTCGTCGCCATGGGCCGCTCGCCGCACAAACGTCTGTTCGACGGCGACACCCGGGAAGACCGCGATCTGGCCACTCAAGCGCTGAAATCCGTCGGCCTCGAAGGCTTCGAAGACCACGCTTTCGCCACCCTCTCCGGCGGCGAAAAGCAGCGGGTGATTCTTGCCCGCGCCCTGACTCAACAACCGCAACTGCTGATCCTCGACGAGCCGACCAATCACCTCGACCCGCGCTATCAGCTCGAACTGCTGCAACTGGTCAAACGCCTGAAGATCGGCACCCTCGCCAGCATCCACGACCTGAATCTGGCCGCAGCGTTCTGCGACCGTTTGTACGTGATCGATCACGGCCGCATCGTCGCCAGCGGCACGCCGCAAGAAGTCCTCACTGAACAATTGCTGCGCGAGGTATTCGGCGTCGAGGCGTTGATCGACGCGCATCCCCTCCACGGCTACCCGCGAATCACCTGGATAACCCGACCATGACCCTGCGTTCCCTGCTTTGCGTCGCTCTTCTGTTGTGCAGTGCCGAGGCTTTGGCCGAATCGACGAAATACCCGCTGACCGTGCACAGTTGCAACCGCCAAGTGACCTTCAAGGAAGCGCCGAAACACGCAGTCAGCCACGACATCAACATGACCCAGATGATGCTCGCCCTCGGCCTCAAATCGCGGATGGCCGGCTACAGCGGCGTTAGTGGCTGGAAGTCGGTGACACCCGAGATGCAATCGCTGCTCGACGGACTGCCGGAGCTCGCGGCGAAGTACCCGTCGGTGGAAACCCTGCTCAATGCCAACGTCGATTTCTTCTTCGCCGGCTGGGATTACGGCATGCGCGTCGGCGGCGACCTGACGCCGCAAACCCTGCAACCGCTGGGTATCAATGTCTACGAGTTGACCGAGTCCTGCGCTTTCGTGATGAAGCGCCCGGCGGCGACGCTGGAGGACACTTACAACGACCTGCGCAACCTCGGCAAAATCTTCGACGTGCAGGATCGCGCCAATGCCTTGATCGCCGACATGCAGGCGCAAGTCGCTGCCGTGCGCAAAGACCTGCCGGCGGAAAAGCCGCGCGTGTTCCTTTATGACAGCGGCGAAGACCGCGCGATGACCTCTGGCCGCCTCGGCATGCCGCAAGCACTGATCGAAGCGGCGGGCGGGCGCAATATTCTCGATGACGTCGACGCGAGCTGGACGCGGGTCAACTGGGAAACCGTGGTCGAGCACAATCCGCAGGTAATCGTGATCGTCGACTACAGCGAAATTACCGCGGAGCAGAAGATCCAGTTCCTGCTCGATAACCAAGCGCTGCAATCGGTCGATGCGATAAAGAACCAGCGCTTCATCGTTATTCCGTATGTGCAAGCCACGCCGGGCATCGACAACGTGTTGGCCGTTGAAACCCTGGCCAAAGGTTTCCACGGCGAATGATCAACCGTCGCTATGCCTTGCTGCTGATCGCCCTCGGCGCCGTGTTGCTGGTGTCGTGCGTGGTCTCGCTCGGCTTCGGCCCGGCGCGGGTGCCGGTGGACGTGGTGTGGCGGATTTTGCTGCACAAGGCCTTCGGTGTTGGCGAGGTGAACTGGAGCGCCGGACAGGAACATATCGTCTGGCTGATTCGCGTGCCGCGCATGCTCCTCGGTGCGCTGGTCGGTGCCGGGCTGGCGCTGATTGGCGCGGTGCTGCAAGCGGTGACGCGCAATCCGCTGGCCGATCCGCATCTGCTCGGCGTCACCTCTGGGGCCACGCTGGGCGCGGTGATCGTGGTGCTGCACGTCGGCGAAATTGTCGGGCTGCTGACCTTGCCGATCGCCGCGTTCATCGGCGCGCTGTTGAGCATGCTGGTGGTGCTGGCGATTGCCAGTCGCCATGGCCGACTCGACAGTGACCGCCTGCTGCTGTGTGGCGTGGCGGTGTCGTTCGTGATGATGGCGATCGCCAATCTGCTGCTGTTCATGGGCGACCATCGCGCCAGTTCGGCGGTGATGTTCTGGATGCTCGGCGGCCTCGGGCTGGCGCGCTGGGAATTGCTCGCGGTGCCAGCGGCCAGCGTGCTGCTCGGTTTGATGTTGCTGCTGGGCATGGCGCGACCGTTGAATGCATTGATGGCCGGCGAGCAGACCGCCGTGACCCTTGGCTTGAATGCGCGCGCGGTGCGTTTGCGTGTGTTCGTCATCGCCTCGTTGATGACCGGTGTGCTGGTATCGATCAGTGGCTCGATCGGTTTTGTCGGGCTGATGGTGCCGCACATCGCGCGGCGTCTGGTCGGTGCCGAGCATCGGCGTTTGCTGCCGGCGTGCGTGCTGCTTGGCAGTATCTTTCTGGTCTGGGTCGATGTCGCAGCGCGCACGTTGATCGCGCCGGAAGACTTGCCGATCGGCATCGCCACTGCTGCCATCGGCGGCCTCTTCTTCATCGGCCTGATGCGCCGCCGCTGACCCTCCACAGATTTCTCCTCCCTGTAGGAGCTGCCGAAGGCTGCGATCTTTTGATCTTTGGACGCGGAGCGTCCACGGCTGCATTCCCACGCAGAGCGTAGGAACGATCAAGACATTTGTTTTTTGTCGGCCAGCAGATCTCGCCCCAAAGTGGCGCGACCGCATGCACCAACGCGCCCTGCGCGTCCCTTCGTGGTGCAGCGCAAAACCGCGCAAGCGCTCTAACACGACATTTTCCTGCCTGAACCCGACCGGGCACAGCCCTTGCAAAACAGCCTTCAGTCGTCCGCATCTGCCAACCAAAAAAACTTCAAATGTTCATGGAGATCGCACAATGAAGCGTCGCAGTTTGATCAAGGCTTTCACACTCACGGCATCGATTGCCGCGATGGGCATGACCTGGACTGTCCAGGCCGCCGAGACCATCAAGGTCGGGATTCTGCATTCGTTGTCCGGCACCATGGCGATCTCCGAAACGTCGCTCAAAGACATGGCGCTGATGACCATCGACGAGATCAACGCCAAGGGCGGCGTCAACGGCAAGATGCTTGAGCCGGTGGTGGTTGATCCTGCGTCGAACTGGCCGCTGTTCGCCGAGAAAGGCCGGCAGTTGCTGACTCAGGACAAGGTCGCCGTGGTGTTCGGCTGCTGGACTTCCGTGTCACGTAAATCGGTGCTGCCGGTGTTCGAAGAGCTCAACGGTCTGCTGTTCTACCCGGTGCAATACGAAGGCGAAGAGATGTCGCCGAACGTCTTCTACACCGGCGCCGCGCCGAACCAGCAAGCGATCCCGGCGGTGGAATATCTGATGAGCGAAGAAGGCGGCAGCGCCAAACGCTACTTCCTCCTCGGCACCGATTACGTTTATCCGCGCACCACCAACAAAATCCTGCGTTCGTTCCTGCATTCCAAAGGTGTGGCCGACAAGGACATCGAAGAGGTCTACACGCCGTTCGGTCACAGCGACTATCAAACCATCGTCGCCAACATCAAAAAATTCTCCGCCGGTGGCAAGACTGCGGTCATCTCGACCGTCAACGGCGACTCCAACGTGCCGTTCTATAAAGAACTGGCCAACCAGGGTTTGAAAGCCACCGACGTACCAGTCGTGGCGTTCTCGGTCGGCGAAGAAGAACTGCGCGGCATCGACACCAAACCACTGGTGGGCAACCTCGCGGCGTGGAACTACTTCGAATCCGTCGAGAACCCGGCGAACAAGAAATTCGTCGCTGACTGGAAAGCCTACGCGAAGAAACACAACCTGCCAGGCGCGGACAAAGCCGTGACCAACGACCCGATGGAAGCCACTTACGTCGGTATCCACATGTGGGCTCAGGCGGTTGAGAAAGCCAAATCCACTGACGTCGACAAGGTACGTGAAGCGCTGGCCGGGCAGACCTTTGCGGCGCCATCGGGCTACACACTGACCATGGACAAGACCAACCACCACCTGCACAAACCGGTGATGATCGGCGAGATTCAGGCCGATGGTCAGTTCAACGTCGTGTGGCAGACCGAAGGGCCGATCCGTGCGCAACCGTGGAGCCCGTTCATTCAGGGCAACGACAAGAAGCCGGATTATGCGGTGAAGAGCAACTGAGTCTGACTTGGGTTTTGTGGTGAGGCGGAGATCTTTTCCCCCTCACCCCAACCCTCTCCCCCAAGGGGTAGAGGGGGAAAGGGAGCCGATCTTCATGCTTTTCAAAGCTTGAGTTCGACTCGAATTCGCAGGTCGCAAAATATCGTCCATACACCTCGGTCAGTCCCCTCTCCCTCCGGGAGAGGGTTAGGGTGAGGGGCGGTTGAACAGGACACCACCAATGCCCACTGCTCTCTACCGCTTTATCTGTGCCATCGCACTGTTGCTGCCAATGCTCGCCCACGCCGGCGATGCCGAAGACTTCGTCGCGGCCAATCCCGTGCAACAGGCCAAGCTTCTGGAAACCTGGGCCGCGCAGCCCGATCCGGCGCGTATCGAACTGATCAACGCCCTGCAACAAGGCGAGTTGACCATCGATGGCCAGCCAAAAACCCTGCGCCTGAACAATCGCCTGCGGGGTCTGATCGACACCGCCATGGCCAGCCATCAATTGCTCGCCGCCGACGCCAAAATCCGTCTGACTGCCGCGCAGCAATTGCAGAAAAGCGCGAAACCCGCGCAGCTGAAATTCCTCGACCAGCAACTCGCTGGCGAAAAAGATGACAGCGTCCATGCCGCCCTGAGCCTGGCGCTGGCCAATCTGCAACTGGTCGACACTGACCCCGCCGTGCGCCTCGCGGCGGTGAGATTGCTCGGCGAAACCGGCGATCCACTGGCCCGTACGCGCCTCGAAGGTTTGCTCGAACCCGGCGTCGAAGCCGATGCCACGGTGCGCACCGCCGCCGAAACCAGCCTTGCTCAAGTCAAACGCAAACTGCTGATCGGCGAGATCCTCGGTCAGGCCTTCAGCGGCATGTCCCTCGGCTCGATCCTGCTGTTGGCGGCACTCGGTCTGGCGATCACGTTCGGCCTGCTCGGCGTGATCAACATGGCCCACGGCGAGATGTTGATGCTCGGCGCCTACTCGACGTATGTGGTGCAGTTGATGTTCCAGCGCTACGCACCGCAAGCCATCGAGTTTTATCCGTTGATCGCATTGCCAGTGGCGTTCTTCGTTACCGCCGCGATCGGCATGGCGCTGGAACGCACGGTGATTCGTCACCTCTATGGCCGACCACTGGAAACCCTGCTCGCCACCTGGGGCATCAGCCTGATGCTGATTCAACTGGTGCGCCTGCTGTTCGGCGCGCAGAACGTTGAAGTCGCCAACCCGGCGTGGCTGTCCGGCGGTATTCAAGTGCTGCCGAATCTGGTGCTGCCGTACAACCGCATCGTCATCATCGCTTTCGCACTGTTCGTGGTGGTGCTGACGTGGCTGCTGCTGAACAAAACCCGCCTCGGCCTCAACGTCCGCGCCGTCACCCAGAACCGCAACATGGCGGCTTGCTGCGGCGTGCCGACCGGTCGTGTCGACATGCTCGCCTTCGGCCTCGGCTCGGGCATTGCCGGCCTCGGCGGTGTGGCGCTGAGCCAGATCGGCAACGTCGGCCCGGACCTCGGCCAGAGCTACATCATCGACTCGTTCCTCGTCGTGGTGCTCGGCGGCGTCGGCCAGTTGGCCGGTAGCGTGCTCGCGGCATTTGGCTTGGGCATCGCCAACAAGATTCTCGAACCGCAGATCGGTGCGGTGCTCGGCAAGATCCTGATCCTCGCGCTGATCATTCTGTTTATCCAGAAACGTCCGCAAGGCCTCTTCGCACTGAAAGGACGGGTGATCGACTGATGAACCAGCCTCTGTTAGTCACGGCCACGCAAAAGGCCGGGCCGAAAGTCACCATTGCCATCGGTGCGGTAATCCTCGCCCTGCTAATCGCCCTGCCGCTGCTGTCGTTGTTGTCGCCCGACAATGCGCTGCACATCTCGGCGTATACCCTGACGCTGGTCGGCAAAATCCTCTGTTACGCCATCGTCGCTTTGGCGCTGGATCTGGTCTGGGGTTACGCCGGTTTGCTTTCGCTAGGCCACGGTCTGTTCTTCGCCCTTGGCGGTTATGCGATGGGCATGTACCTGATGCGTCAGGCTGCCGGCGATGGTCTGCCGGCGTTCATGACCTTCCTGTCGTGGAGCGAATTGCCGTGGTACTGGAGCGGCACCAGCAGCTTCGTCTGGGCGATGTGTCTGGTGGTGTTGGCGCCGGGATTGCTGGCGCTGGTGTTCGGTTTCTTCGCCTTCCGTTCGCGGATCAAAGGCGTGTATTTCTCGATCATGACCCAGGCCCTGACCTTCGCCGGCATGCTCCTGTTTTTCCGCAACGAGACCGGGTTTGGTGGCAACAATGGTTTCACCAATTTCCGCACGATTCTCGG
Organism: Pseudomonas sp. NPDC088429; assembly: GCF_044753305.1. Classification (NCBI taxonomy): domain Bacteria; kingdom Pseudomonadati; phylum Pseudomonadota; class Gammaproteobacteria; order Pseudomonadales; family Pseudomonadaceae; genus Pseudomonas; species Pseudomonas sp. NPDC088429. The sequence goes on from NZ_JBIVMX010000016.1 coordinate 37,660, forward strand.
TTTCGGCATCACTGAACCGGGCACCCGCGCGGTGCTGTTTCTGGCCACGGTGTTGTTGCTGGTGGCGAGCCTGTTCATCGGCTGGCGCCTGGCGCAGAGCAAGTTTGGCCGCGTGCTGACCGCATTGCGTGATGCGGAAAACCGCTTGATGTTCTGTGGCTACGACCCGCGCGGTTTCAAGTTGTTCGTGTGGGTCTTGAGTGCGGTGTTGTGTGGTCTGGCCGGTGCGTTGTATGTGCCGCAAGTCGGGATCATCAACCCGAGCGAAATGTCGCCGACCAACTCGATTGAAGCGGCGGTTTGGGTTGCCCTTGGCGGGCGCGGCACGCTGATCGGCCCGTTGCTCGGTGCCGGGGTGGTCAACGGCATGAAGAGCTGGTTCACCGTGGCGTTCCCGGAATACTGGCTGTTTTTCCTCGGCGCGCTGTTCATCGTCGTGACGCTGTACTTGCCCAAAGGCGTGATCGGCCTGCTGAAGAAACGAGGTGAACAATGAGAGTCACAGCGAGCGCTGAATTCATGTTGGAACCAGCCTTTTTTCCTGTCGAGCCGAACAAGGACGCCGGCACCAGCCGCGACTCGATCGGCCTCGGTCAACGCGTCGGCCCGGGCCTCGACACACGTCACGGCACCATTCTCACACTCGAAGACATCAGCGTCAGCTTCGATGGCTTTCGCGCACTGAACAATCTGAATCTGTACATCGGCGTCGGCGAATTGCGCTGCATCATCGGCCCCAACGGTGCGGGCAAGACCACGCTGATGGACGTGATCACCGGCAAGACCCGCCCGAGTCACGGCAAGGCGTGGTTCGGCGAAACGCTGGATCTGACGCAAATGAGCGAAGTGCAAATTGCTCAGGCCGGCATCGGTCGCAAGTTTCAGAAGCCGACAGTGTTCGAGGCTTTGAGCGTGTTTGAAAACCTCGAACTGGCGCAGAAAACCGACAAGTCGGTCTGGGCCAGTTTGCGTGCGCGGTTAAGTGGTGAGCAGAAGGATCGCATCAGCGAAGTGCTGGAGACGATTCGCCTGACCACCTCGGTCAATCGCCCGGCAGGGTTGTTGTCCCACGGGCAGAAGCAGTTTCTCGAGATCGGCATGTTGCTGATGCAGGATCCGCAATTGCTCCTGCTCGATGAGCCGGTGGCGGGGATGACCGATGCGGAAACCGAGTTCACCGCTGAGTTGTTCAAGAGCCTGGCGGGCAAGCATTCGCTGATGGTGGTGGAGCATGACATGGGCTTTGTTGGCTCGATTGCCGACCATGTGACCGTGTTGCACCAGGGCAGCGTGCTGGCGGAAGGCTCGCTTGAGCAAGTGCAGGAAAACGAGCGCGTGATCGAGGTTTACCTCGGCCGCTAAGGTTTGCGAATAGATCGTTCCCACGCTCTGCGTGGGAATGCCGCCATGGACGCTCTGCGTCCGCCGTTATGTGACGCGGAGCGTCACGGGATGCGTTCCCACGCAGAGCGTGGGAACGATCACCGGGGAGATTTTGGACATGCTGCAAGTCGACAAGCTGCACCAGTACTACGGCGGTAGCCACATCCTGCGCGGTCTCTCGTTCGACGTGAAAGTCGGCGACGTCACCTGCCTGCTCGGGCGCAACGGCGTCGGCAAAACCACCCTGCTCAAATGCCTGATGGGCCTGCTGCCCGCCAAAGAAGGCGCAGTGAACTGGGAAGGCAAACCGATCACCACGTTCAAGCCGCATCAACGGGTTCACGCCGGAATCGCTTACGTGCCGCAAGGTCGGGAAATCTTCGGCCGCCTGACCGTTGAGGAAAATCTGTTGATGGGCCTGTCGCGGTTTCCCAGCAGTGAAGCCAAAGAAGTGCCAAGTTTCATTTATGAATTGTTCCCGGTGCTGCTACAAATGAAGCAGCGGCGCGGCGGTGACCTCTCCGGCGGTCAGCAACAGCAATTGGCGATTGGTCGCGCATTGGCCAGCCGTCCGCGTTTATTGATCCTCGATGAGCCCACCGAAGGCATTCAACCCTCGGTGATCAAGGAGATCGGCGCGGTGATCAAGAAACTCGCGGCGCGCGGCGACATGGCGATTTTGCTGGTCGAGCAGTTCTACGACTTCGCGGCGGAGCTGGCCGATCAGTACCTGGTGATGTCCCGGGGCGAGATCGTGCAGCAGGGTCGCGGCGAAAATATGGAGGCCGAAGGCGTGCGCGGGCTGGTCACGATCTAAGGCAACGATCTAATCTGTAGCTTCCTAACGATAATTACAAACCATGAATTCGACTGTTTCACCTGCCCTGTTTACCCCGAGCTGGCACGCCGAGCTGGAACTCGCTTACGCGCGTTTCGGCGATTGCACACGTCCGGTTCAGCGCCGGCACCTCGGCCCGCTGCGGGTGCAAAAGCACCTGTACGCCGAAGGCCCCGAGGTCTGCCAGCACATCATCGTCCATCCGCCAGGCGGAATTGCCGGCGGTGATCGCCTCGACATCAGCGTGCGCGTCGAGCAACAGGCCTGGGCGCAGATCACCAGCCCCGGCGCGGCCAAGTGGTATCGCGCCGGTGGCCCGGCTTATCAGAAACTCGACTTTAAAGTGGCGGCCGGCGCGACGCTGGAATGGCTGCCGCAGGAAACCATCGTCTACAGCGCCGCCCAGGCTGAACTGAGCACTTCGATTGATCTTGAAGGTGACGCGCGGTTGTTTTATTGGGACGTGGTGGCGTTGGGTCGTCCGGCCAGTGGCGAGCGTTTTGATCGCGGGCATTTTCAGGCGCATCTGGATATCCGCCGCGACGGCCGATTGCTCTGGCATGAGCGCCAGCGCATTGTCGGTGACGACGGTTTGCTTGATTCGCCGATCGGGCTGGATGGTCATCCGGTGTTTGCGACGTTGTTGGTCACCGGTGAGATTGATGCTGAGTTGCTGGAGCGTTGTCGTTCGCTGGGGCATGACGTGCGCGGGGATTTGACGCAATTGCCGGGGCTGTTGGTTGCCCGGTGTCTGGCTAACGAAGCATTGCTCGCCCGTGCGTGGCTGATCGATTTATGGCGCTTGCTACGCCCGGTGCTGCTGGGCCGCGAAGCCCAGCCACCCCGAATCTGGAACACCTGAAATGCATTCCCCTGTAGGAGCTGCCGCAGGCTGCGATCTTTTGATTTTGTTTTTAAAGATCAAGATCAAAAGATCGCAGCCTGCGGCAGCTCCTGCAGGGTGTACGACATCATTTTTAACTGCCGATATTGGATTCCCACAATGGACCTGACCCCACGCGAAAAAGACAAGCTGCTGATCTTCACCGCCGGCCTCGTCGCCGAGCGGCGTTTGGCGCGCGGCGTGAAACTCAATTACCCGGAAGCCATGGCCTACATCTCCGCTGCGCTGCTCGAAGGCGCGCGTGACGGTCGGACCGTCGCCGAGTTGATGCACTTCGGCACTACCCTGCTCAGCCGCGAACAAGTGATGGAAGGCATCCCGGAAATGATCCCGGAGATTCAGGTCGAAGCGACGTTCCCCGACGGCACCAAACTGGTCACCGTCCACCAACCGATCGTCTGAGGCCGCGCCATGACTTACTCCATTCGCGATGCCGTTCACGCCGATCTGCCGGCGATCCGCGACATCTACAACGACGCCGTGCTCAACACCACGGCGATCTGGAATGAACAAGCCGTCGACCTCGGCAACCGCCAGGCGTGGTTCAGCGCGCGTCAGGCACAGGCCTATCCGATTCTGGTGATCGTCGACGCCGACAACACTGTGCTCGGCTACGCTTCGTTCGGTGACTGGCGGCCGTTCGACGGTTTCCGCCACACCGTCGAGCACTCGGTGTATGTGCGCAGCGACCAACGCGGCAACGGCCTCGGCCCGCAACTGATGACTGTGCTGATCGAACGGGCGAAGACCTGCGACAAGCACGTGATGGTCGCCGCCATCGAAAGCGGCAACGCTGCTTCGATTCGTCTGCACGAGCGCGCCGGTTTCATCACCACCGGGCAGATGCCGCAAGTCGGCACCAAGTTCGGCCGCTGGCTCGACCTGACATTCATGCAACTGACCCTCAATCCTGGCGCGGAGCCGCCTGAAGCCATCAAGGAGTGACACCGATGAACGCCGCCCAACTGCGCCGCGTCAATGCTGAAAGTTTTGCCCACTACCGTCAGGGCCTGATCGATTTGCTGCTCGACGCAGTGGGTTATGGCGCCAGCGTCGGTTTCATGGCCGACCTCGATGCGGTGCAGGCGCGCGCATATTTCGATGAGGTTCAGGACAACGTCAACAAGGGCAGCGTGCTGCTCTGGGTGGTGGTCAAAGACGAAGAAGTGCTGGCCAGTGTGCAGTTGGGTCTGTGTCAGAAGGCCAACGGTTTGAACCGCGCCGAGGTGCAGAAACTGCTGGTGCGCGAAGACGCGCGGCGTCGCGGCCTCGGTCAGCAATTGATGAGCGCGCTGGAACTCGAAGCGCCGAAGCACAAGCGCGGCATGCTCTACCTCGACACCGAAGCGGGCTCGCCCGCCGAAAATTTCTATCAGGCATTGGGTTACACCCGCGCGGGTGCCATCCCCGATTACGCCTGCGACCCGAACGGCACCTATCGGCCGACCGCCCTCTATTACAAGATTCTGCAAGGAGCCCAGTGATGATTCCTGGCGAGTATCAGATCCAGCCCGGCGATATCGAACTCAACGTTGATCGCCGCACCATCAGCCTGAAAGTCGCCAACAGCGGCGACCGGCCGATTCAGGTGGGGTCGCACTATCACTTTTTTGAAACCAACGACGCGCTGGCGTTTGACCGCGCAGCCAGCCGTGGCATGCGCCTGAATATTCCGGCGGGGACGGCGGTGCGTTTTGAGCCGGGGCAGAGTCGTGAAGTTGAGTTGGTGGATTACGCCGGGCATCGGCGGGTGTTTGGGTTTGCCGGAAGAGTGATGGGTGATCTCTGACATCTGCGTGCACCGCTGCCCCTCACCCCAGCCCTCTCCCGAGGGAGAGGGAGCCGATCACCGATAGCCGACCCACCGCGAACAGTCCCCTCTCCCTCTGGGAGAGGGCTAGGGTGAGGGTCTATGGCTCACCACTATTTTCCTGAAGGACTCCGCATGAAGATTTCCCGTCAAGCCTACGCCGACATGTTCGGCCCCACCGTCGGCGACAAGGTGCGCCTGGCCGACACAGAGCTGTGGATCGAGGTCGAAAAAGACTTCACCACCTACGGCGAAGAAGTGAAATTCGGTGGCGGCAAAGTCATCCGCGACGGTCAGGGCCAGAGCCAGCTATTGGCCGCCGAAGTCGTCGACACGCTGATCACCAACGCGCTGATCATCGACCACTGGGGCATCGTCAAAGCCGACGTCGGCCTCAAGGACGGTCGCATCGCCGCCATCGGCAAGGCCGGTAACCCGGACGTGCAGCCCAACGTGACCATCGCCATCGGCGCCGGCACCGAAGTCATCGCCGGTGAAGGCATGATCCTCACCGCCGGTGGCATCGACACGCACATCCACTTCATCTGCCCGCAGCAGATTGAAGAGGCGCTGATGAGCGGCGTCACCACCATGATCGGCGGCGGCACCGGCCCGGCCACGGGCACCAACGCCACAACGTGCACGTCGGGCCCTTGGCACCTGGCGCGCATGCTTCAGGCCGCCGACGCCTTCCCGATGAACATCGGCCTCACCGGCAAGGGCAACGCCAGCCTGCCGGAACCGCTGATCGAGCAGGTCAAGGCCGGCGCCATCGGCCTCAAGCTGCACGAAGACTGGGGCACCACCCCGGCGAGCATCGATAACTGCCTGACTGTCGCAGACCAGTTCGACGTGCAGGTGGCGATCCACACCGACACCCTCAACGAATCCGGTTTCGTCGAAACCACCCTTGGCGCATTCAAGGGTCGCACCATCCACACCTACCACACCGAAGGTGCCGGTGGCGGTCACGCGCCGGACATCATCAAGGCCTGCGGTTTCCCCAACGTGCTGCCGAGCTCGACCAACCCGACCCGACCGTTTACGCGCAACACCATCGACGAACACCTCGACATGTTGATGGTCTGCCACCACCTCGACCCGAGCATTGCCGAAGACGTCGCGTTCGCCGAAAGCCGCATCCGTCGCGAAACGATTGCCGCCGAAGACATCCTTCATGACCTCGGCGCGTTCTCGATGATCAGCTCCGACAGTCAAGCCATGGGCCGCGTCGGCGAAGTCATCACGCGCACCTGGCAGACCGCCGACAAAATGAAAAAACAGCGCGGCCCACTGCCGCAGGACGGCGCAGGCAACGATAACTTCCGCGCCAAACGCTACATCGCCAAGTACACGATCAACCCGGCGATCACCCATGGCATCAGCCACGAAGTCGGCTCGATCGAAGTCGGCAAATGGGCCGACCTGGTGCTTTGGCGTCCGGCGTTTTTCGGCGTGAAACCGACGCTGATTCTCAAGGGTGGTGCGATTGCCGCCAGTTTGATGGGCGACGCCAACGCTTCGATTCCAACCCCACAACCGGTGCACTACCGCCCGATGTTCGCCAGTTACGGTGGCTCGCTCCACGCCACCAGCCTGACCTTCATCAGCCAGGCTGCGCACGACGCCGGGTTGCCCGAAACGCTGGGCTTGAAGAAAAAAATCGCCGTGGTCAAAGGTTGTCGCGATGTGCAGAAAACCGATCTGATCCACAACGATTACCTGCCGAACATCGACGTCGACCCGCAGACGTATCAGGTCAAGGCCGACGGTGTATTGCTATGGTGTGAACCGGCGGAAACGCTGCCGATGGCGCAGCGTTACTTTCTGTTTTAAGCCACAGCAGCAAAAAAAAGCCTGGAGGCGTTATCGCGCCTCCAGGCCTGTTTACGGTTTCACCGTGAACGGCGGATAAACCGTCTGCAGCTTCGCGCGATCTATCGCTTTTTGCGTCAGGGTCTTCTCCAGCGTTTGCAACGCTTCAAATTGCGCCATATCGTCCTCATCCTTGAGCGACAGCAGCAGTTCATCGAACTCTTTGCGATAAGTACGCTTGAGGAAGCGCTGCCACAAGGGCTGTTCAAGAATCCGTGGCGCCAGCAGTTCACCTTCCTCCAAGGCGATCACTCGCTGATAAGCGTCCTCGATCATCTGCTCAGTGACCCCGGCGATTTTTCGGAACAACATTCCGCGTGATTGCCACGGTAAATCCAGTCGTTCCGCCAGATCGGTCATATAGGCCAGATGAACCTCTACTTCATCGATGGTGCCGGTAACACCGTCAGCGTTTTCGCGACGGAAGGTCTCCCCCGCTTTCAAACGATCCGCCACCCGTTGTCGGGCGATCTGAGCCAATTCATCGAGCCGTGATTTGCCACGGGCCAACGCGACGAGTTCGGCCTCCACCAGATCGGTATTGATCAGCCCGTACGCTTCGTGAATCAGTACCTCGACGCCCATAGCATTGAAAAACTGCGCGCCGGCATCGGCACAGGTAGTGGATGCAACGGCCTCGGCGAAAATCTTCTCGCGCAGCAGGGTGTTCTCGTTCATGGCGAAGATCATTCGCCAGACCTTGGCGGTAAGGTCGGTTCTGTAGCCGAGATCGGCGGCTCGGAAATCGGCGGAAGCGGTCAGTTTGCGCAACTCGTTAAAAAAGGGTTCCGAGCCGAACTCGTCCTCAACCTCGTCCCAGAATGGCTGATAGGCATTCCATTGCGCCTCGGTGATACCGACATCCCAGAGCGAGCTGTCAATGGTACCCCGCGACGGATACGGGCGGTCGGGGTCGAGCCCGACAGACTCAATGTACTGTTTGAGCTTTTCGAGATTCTCCGCAGACAAATGGAAAGCGTCACGACTGACATTCGTGCGCGCGATCAATTCGGCATACACCGAACCCGGCGCGACCTCTGGAAGCTCGCTGATCTGGTTAAAGCGCAAATCCAGATACAGGTTACGCGGGCGTTGTCTGGCAAACAGGCCGATGGGCCAGGTATCGATGCCAGTGCTGTCCAGCGTCAGTATCAACAACGCCGGCATCTGACTGATGTCCGGCACCCGTCCAAGCGGATTGCCATCCAGTTTCAGCACATGCAACCGGCTCATCGCCCGCAGCCGCGCAGCACTTTCGGCCGTCAATGCGATCTGGTTATCCGAGAGCGTCAGCACACGCAAGTAAGGCATGTGGCTGATGACTTCGGGCAAGTCGCTCAAGCGGTTCTTCCACAGATCGAGATCGCGCAACTGGCGGAAGCTACCCAGAAAATCTTGCTGATCACTTAATAGCTGGCCATTTTGCAAGCTCAATGAGGTGACATGGTCGAAACTGGCGCTGAGCCGGGGCATGCGCAGTAAATGACGATCCATTGGCACGCCGCTCAGGTTCAACGCCTGCGCCCGGATGATCCCGGGGGCCGGGGGCCCGAGTGGCCCGGAACGTTGCCAACATTGACGAAGCAGGTGGTAGACCTTGTTGCGCGACGTCCACTCCGCCACGCCTTCGGGGCTGAAACGGTAGGCAAGGCTCATATCATTCAACCAGCGCTGAAAGGCCAGGTTGAACGTGCTGAACTCGCGCTCGAGCGCCGCAATACGCTGGCCCACTACGTTTTCGCCAAAACTGTTGAGCATCGTTTCCACCTCTGCATCGGTGAAGGCGGGATACAACGAGCCAATGCGCCGCTGGAAACCCGACCCCCCTTGAGGGCGCATCGGATAACCCTGCATGCCGCCACGCAGGCGCATGTTTTCCGGATCGTAAGCCGGCTTGCGCAGCGGGTTGTCCAACAGAACTTTCTCGAACTGTGCATGGCTCAGCGGTGAACGCTGAATGGCCTGTTTGAGCAATTCACCCTGAGTGATTTCGTAACCCAGTGCCTGACGCTGCGCATCGGGCAACGCATGCAGTACAGCGCTGTAGATATTTTCTGCGCCGTGCAAATGCAGCCCCTGGTCATCGCGCGCACTGAACAGACCGCTCTCATCAACGATCAATACTTTGCGGATTGGTGCATCCGGCGCTCCAACGCTGGATTGAAGCGGGCCAGTGAACGACAGCTCACGAACTTCAATGCGCACCTCTGACGACCAGCCCGGCAGGCTCTCCATCGAGCACAACGCCAATCGACGGCTGTCGGCATTTTCCAGGTGTTCGAGATAAAGGCCTTCGTAGGCACGATTCAGTCGAACCCTGCCGCCTGCGGCACGCAGTTGCTGACGCAGCTTGAGCGTAATTTGCCCGCTCTCTTCAAAGACCCGCACATTTTGCGGATCCGCCTCCTTGAGCACTTGTTCGATCACAATGCACGGCAGGTCGGGATAATCGCTTTGCAACCTGCGCGCACGGAAATCAGCAGAGACATCAGACGTTTTGTACTGCGACTCGAACACCCGCGAACTGCGTTTGCTCGCTCGCAGCGCCAATGCTTCGCGCAATGCCTGAACGCGTACGATCTTGTTGGTGGAGATGGCACGGCCAAGTAATGCTTCTGTTTCCGTTTCGCTCAGAAAATCCAGCACCCGAGTTTCAAATCTACCAGTCTGCAATTCTTCTTGAGTGACAGTCAGTGTGTCGGTTGGCGTGGCGGTGGAACTGCCATAGGTGACCGCTGCCCGGTCAGTCGGCAACGGGTCTTTCAGCGTGATGGCTTTTGTCTCGGGCCAGTGCGGGAGTTCCGTCATCAACCCCGGCAAATAACCGGTCAGATGGTTGCTGACATGGCCACTGCGGATCTGCTCGCCAAACCGACTGATCGAGACGTAAAGATCGAAACGATTCAGAGTATCGGTCAACAATGCGGGTGGCAGCTCGTGCTCTACATGCAGCCGGCGCAGCACGTCTTCTTCGATGCCGCTGACCTTTATAACTTGCTCCAGCGCCGGCTCGCTGAACGTCGCGGCCAGCGGGTTGAGTCGGCGCAATAGTTGTGCTTTTTCCCATTCGAGGGGCTGCTCCACTTCGCTTTTCCAGGCACCCGCACCATTGTGTTCAATCGTCGGCGCATAAGCGTCGGCGCGGGTCGGGTGTTGCAGACGGAAACGGCCATTCAGCGGATCTTCTTTCACCACATATTGCTTACCCTCCAGGTGCAGAACCCGCTTGCCTTGATGTGGATACAAACCCGATTCATCAGCAAAGTTTCCCTCAGCCAACGCGAGCTTGTGCTCGTAAGGCGCGAGATCAGGGTTCCACATTTTTTTGCTGCCATCTGCCAAAGCAACTGCTTTGAGCTTGTCGATAAACGGCGAGGGTTTGATCGCGACTGGGCTTTTGGGCAAAACATGCCCGGCACTCATCAGCGCCAATTGCGCAAAGTTGAGGATGACGCTGTTGATGTGCGCGCAAGCCTCTTCTTTGTCGCCATGACTCCAGTCTTCGATGCCCTCGGCAAACTCTGCCAACAATTGCGCGACCATCACGCCGAGCATCACCTCGCCCACGCCGGGCACTAACATTACGGCGAAGTTGAAAACGTTCCAGCCGACGTCCAGGTAACTGAGCAGTCGGTTCCAGCGGGTTTTCGCGTCTTCGTCGCCCGTCGGCACCGCGACCACGCGTGCATCACTGATCGCCTTGTCACGCTTGCGAAGGAACAGATGCTCCCAAATATCGTCCTGAATCGGCACGGTAATGGGCTCGGCATCGGGATTTTCAACCGCTGTTTCCCGCCACCACGGCCCCATGTCCAGAGGTTCGCGCTGGTGCCAGGTGATTTCCTTGAGACGCTCATTGACGCGCCTGAAGAATTTCGGCTGGTCTTTTTGTGCGACAAATCTGCTGAAAAACTGCTGATACGATTGACCAAGCAGTTGCGTCGCCAACGCTTTCATGAAGACCGTCAGCGAAGCATATTCTTTTAGCGGGTTGACCGGATCTTCGGGAATGTAGGCAATCAACGGCCCGGTCAGAATACTTTGATCATAGAAATCATTACGCCGTGAAATCTCATCGGTCAGAGCGCCCGGCCCATTGGCAAATACATCACTTAGAACTTTATATTTCTCATACAGGTTGTCGTTTAACCCGGGGATACGTCTCGACCAATCGAACAGGAACTGAAGCTCTTCCGGGATTAACCCCAACAGAAACTTTTCTGTTTCGCTTTTTTCCGCCACGGCGCTGAAAAGTACAATCCCTGACAACTCCATGCCCATCAGCCGCAGGCGATGGGTTTGCAGCGGGCGATCGTGAAAGTTGATGCGGGGTTGCCCATTGAGCACATCGCTGACGACCGCTTGACCATGAATGCTCAGATCGCCGTTCATGCCGGCAATCGACGCAGCCACTTCAAATGCCGATTTCTCGGCCGCCACCGATTGCATCCTCAGCGTCGATCGCTTGTCCGCCTCGTCAGGCAGCAACAATGCCTTGAGATGTCGCTGGTACTGCGCGCCGATGTCCAGCGAGCGACAAAGGCTGGCGAACTCGCCGACCGTAATCGCGTGCTGCACCGGTGCGCCATCAGCGTCAGCGACGTACACACCGGAGCCGCTGCGAAAGTATCCGGCAACCGTCTCGGCCTGCTCGAAATTATGCAGCGCCGCGGCAAGCAAGGACGAGTGTCGAGATCGCGTTGCACCGCGGTCGATGCCGAAGATAATTTTGTCCGGGACGTACAGCCTGAGCATCGCCTGGTCGACATCCAGATCAATGTTCATCTGGTTTTTCAGTGCCTGGGTCAGCAAAGGTCGGGCGAAGTCTTCGATGCTCTGTTGGAGCGTATTCAACGTCGAATCGACTTCACGCTGATTTCGCCAATGTGCATCGACCTGTTGTTTCAAAAGTTTGCGCCCCGCCAGCGGCCATGACGCCAACGACACTGCAACATTCAGATTTGCTTCAAGTGCTTGAAGTCGATGGGGCGGCGCTTGTGTTATCGCATCGGGGATAAGCGCGGTTATTACGGCGTGGTGCGGGCCATTATTTATCGGCAAATTATTCGTTGGAGCATCCATTTTCACAATCTCGTCATCCATTAACCTGGGCTCAGATTACGGATGACGAGAAAAAACAAAAAACCAAAATACTGCTCAACAAAACGCTGAAACCCCCTTAATCCCGCAGTAATTGAAGAGCCGAAAATACATATGTACCGCACCCAAAAAAATTCCCCGGGAGCCGGGCACCAGCGGTCGTGTATTTCTCGCCAGAGGGGCTAATATTCGAATCGCCGTCCATCGATTCATGCTCAGGTAACCGCTCATGCGTCTTTCCGAGTTCATCGTGTGCAACGTGGATCCCATCGTCGCGGAGTGGGAGCAGTTCGCCGCCACCATCACGCCCGCTGCCGAGTACATGGACGCCGAAGGCTTGCGTGACCACGCCAAAGCCATTTTGCTGGCCGCCGCTCGCGACATGAACAAACCGCAAAGTCCCGACGAACAGGCTGCCAAAGCCAAGGGCGACGGCCCGGAGAAAACCCCAAGCCTCGATCAGGCCGGCGCCAGCCATGGTGAATTGCGCCACACCGTCGGTTTTGATCTGGTGCAGATGACCTCGGAGTTTCGTCATTTGCGCGCCTGCGTGATCCGCCGCTGGGTCGACAGCCTCGAAGCGCCGGACATGACCTACTTTCAGGACATGATTCGTTTCAATGAAGCCATCGATGAAGCATTGGCCGAATCGACGGCGGCCTACGCAGAACAGGTCAATCGTTCGCGGGACATCTTTCTGGCGATTCTCGGCCACGACCTGCGCGCGCCGCTGCAAGCGGTGAGCATGTCCACCGAATTGTTGTTGCGCAAAGCGGCGCTGCAAGACGATGCGCTGGTCTGCGCCCACAACATCAAGCGCGGCGCCCGGCACATGGCGGCGATGGTCAGTGATTTGCTGGAGCTGGTGCGCAGTCGCCTCGGCAAGAGTCTGCCGATCGAACCGGCGCCGATGGATCTGGCCGAGGCGGCGCGGGCGGCGATTGCCGAGGCGTGTGCCGGCAACCCGAATTGCTCACCGGTGTTGCACATTGACGGTGATACGCGAGGTGTGTGGGACGCGGGGCGCATTGATCAACTGCTGCAAAACCTGATCGGCAATGCGCTGCAGCATGGATCGAACACGCAACAGGTGACGCTGACCCTGCAGGATGAGGCGGACGCGGTGTGCCTGTCGGTGCATAACTTCGGCACGCCGATTCCGGAGGATGCCTTAGGGACAATTTTCGATCCGCTGGTGCGCAGCGCCGATGAAGAACTGGGGCAGCCTTCGACCAGTCTCGGATTGGGCCTGTTTATTGTCAGGGAAGTGGTTAATGCCCATGGCGGGACGATTGAAGTCAGCTCGAATGAGGCTGACGGCACGCGGTTTAGCGTAGTGTTACCGCGAACCCTGTAGGAGCTGCCGAAGGCTGCGATCTTTTGATCTTGTCTTTAAAAACAAAATCAAAAGATCGCAGCCTTCGGCAGCTCCTACAGGGGGGTTATTCGATTACCAGGCGTGCCAGGCGTTGTTTGAGCATGCGGTTCTCGGCGCGCAATTCGCGAACCTCTTCCAGCAGATCCAGCGCCAGCGCGACGCCTTCCCACTCCAGCTCCAGATCGCGCCGCAACTTGGCGGCGCGCTTGGCCAGGGCCAGTTCGTAGTCGGTGAAGCGCCATTCCCGGGGCTGCGCGCCCTGAGGTTCGAGGATGCCGTGTTCGACGATTTCGATCACGTAGACGTCCGACAGATCGGCCGCCTCACAGAATTCTGCCAGGTCCAGTTGAACGATCAGGGGGCTGCTCATGATGGGCTACTCCGTCGTCGAATTTAGAAGTTCTCTCGCGGATTGAAGGCGGCTTTGTTCGCCAGTTCCTGCCACAGCGCTTTGACTTCGTCGTCGGACGCTTTCGGCATCACCGCTTTAAGCTGCACGAACAGGAAACCGCGTTCGCCAGCCTTGTTTTTCAGACCGTGTCCTTTGGCGCGCATGCGCTGGCCATTCTGACTGCCGGCCGGCACTTTGAGGTTGATCTTGCCGGTCAGGGTCGGCACGGCCACTTCGGTGCCCAGCGCCAGCTCCCACGGTGCCAGCGGCAGCGTGATGATCAGGTTGTCGCCTTCGACATCGAATTTCGGGTGCGGCGCAAAACGAATGGTCAGGTACAGATCGCCATTCGCCCCGCCACCGACGCCCGGTGCGCCCTGGCCTTTGAGACGGATGCGCTCGCCGTCGGTCACGCCCGCCGGAATCTTCACATTCAGGCTTTTCGTGGTGTTGCTGACGTGCTGGCCGTTGGCGTTGTATTGCGGCACCTGGAAGGTGACTTTCTTCGATTCGTTCGACAGCGTCTCCTCGAGGAAGATCGGCAGTTCCATTTCCACGTCTTGCCCTCGGCGCCCTGCACTGCGTTGTTGCCGACCTTCACCGCCACCGAAACCGGGGCCGCGATTGCCGAAGATCGAACTGAAAAAGTCCGAGAAGTCGCCGGTGTCCTGACCGCCGCCACCAAAGCCGCCACGGCTCTGCCAGCCCGGTGGCCCCTGGAACGGCTGACCGTGCTGGCCATAACGGCGCAACTCGTCGTACTCGGCACGTTTGTCGGCGCTTTTCAGCGCTTCATAGGCTTCCGACGCGTCCTTGAATTTCTCTTCGGCGTCTTTTTCCTTGCTGACATCGGGGTGGTATTTGCGCGCCAGCTTGCGATAGGCCGCCTTGATTGCCTTGTCGTCTGCTGTCGGCTCCACGCCGAGGATCTTGTAATAGTCTTTGAAGTCCATTGAAGGAATCACCATCCGTTATCGATTTCGCGCCGTTGCCAAGCATGCGCCGATTCGCGCGTGCCAGGTTGACCGATCTCAAAGTTGTGACCGGGTGGCGCAGCAGAAGTTTATCGGCAGTGGACGGCGGTTCTTGTGACCGCCGGTGGTTCTGCCGGCCCATGCCAGCAAGTTTGGGGCGAAGCTGCGATTTTCAACCAGTTTAGTCGCGAAATAGCTGATGACCGGCCTTCGATTCTGGCGCGCACTGACATACACTGCGCGGCCGTTTTTTTGACCGGAACCGAAAGACATGAAAGACGCCTCTCCAGCCCGTGCCTGCGGCATCGACTTCGGCACGTCCAACTCCACCGTCGGCTGGCTGCGCCCCGGCATGGAAACGATGATCGCGCTGGAAGACGACAAGATCACCCTGCCGTCGGTGGTCTTCTTCAACATCGAGGAACGCCGCCCGGTTTACGGTCGTCTGGCGCTGCACGAGTACCTGGAAGGCTATGAAGGCCGACTGATGCGCTCGTTGAAAAGCCTGCTCGGTTCCAAGCTGATCAAGCACGACACCAGCGTTCTCGGCACGGCGATGCCGTTCAAGGACTTGCTCGGCCTGTTTATCGGCCAGTTGAAGAGCCGCGCCGAAACCGCCGCCGGTCGGGAATTCGAGCAAGTGGTGCTGGGTCGTCCGGTGTTCTTCGTCGATGACGATCCTCTGGCTGACCAGGAAGCTGAAGACACTTTGGTCGACGTAGCCAAAAAGATCGGTTTCAAGGAAGTGTCGTTCCAGTACGAACCAATCGCTGCGGCCTTCGATTACGAGTCGACCATCGAAAAAGAAGAGCTGGTGCTGATCGTCGACATCGGCGGTGGTACCTCTGACTTCTCGCTGGTGCGCCTGTCGCCCGAGCGTCGCGGTGTCGACAACCGTCACGATGACATCCTCGCCACCGGCGGCGTGCACATCGGCGGTACCGACTTCGACAAACAACTGAGCCTGCAAGGCCTGATGCCGCTGTTCGGCTACGGCAGCCGCATGAAGAGCGGCGCCTACATGCCGACCAGCCACCACATGAACCTGGCGACCTGGCACACCATCAACTCGGTGTATTCGCAGAAATCCAGCCTGGCGCTGGGCAGCATGCGTTACGACATCGAAGACACCGGCGGTATCGATCGCCTGTTCAAGTTGATCGAACAACGCGCCGGCCACTGGTTGGCGATGGAAGTCGAAGAAACCAAAATCCAGCTGACCCACACCGACAGTCGCCATGTGCCGCTGGATCGGATCGAGGCCGGGTTGAGCGTGGAATTGAGCCGCGCGCTGTTTGAATCGGCGATCGATGCGCTGCTGGAGCGGGTACGCGGCAGTGTTACGCAGCTGTTGAACGATGCCGGTGTGGCGGTCGATCAGGTCGACACGGTGTTCTTCACGGGTGGTTCGAGCGGGATTCCGGCGCTGCGCAACAGCGTCTCGGCGATGCTGCCGAATGCGCGGCATGTTGAAGGGAATATCTTTGGCAGCATTGGTAGTGGTTTGGCGATTGAAGCCCGCAAACGCTATGGCGTTTAACGGCAGCTGCAAGCTTTAAGCGGCAAGCGGCAAGCGGCAAGTAAGAGCAAAAGCAAGAGCCTCTGCGGCTCTGGCTTCTGCTTTTACTTGTAGCTTGAAGCTTGCAACTCGAAGCTGCTGTTAAACCATTCCTCCCAGCTTCAACTCACTCTTCAAATACGCGTAGTAAATCGGCCCCGCCACCACCCCCGGCAGGCCGAACGCGGCCTCGAACACCAGCATCGCCAGCAGCAACTCCCACGACTTGGCACTGATCTGCCCGCCGACAATGCGCGCATTCAGGAAGTATTCAAGTTTGTGGATAACGATCAGATAACCCAACGCCGCCACCGCCACCCAGATCGACAGCGACAGGCCGACGATGGTGATCAGCGTGTTGGATATCAGATTGCCGATTACCGGCAGCAGACCGAGCAAGAAGGTCAGCACGATCAGGGTTTTGGTCAACGGCAGCTTCACGCCGAACATCGGCAGGATCACCGCGAGGAAGATCCCGGTGAAGAAGGTGTTGAGCAAGGCAATTTTGATCTGCGCGAAAACGATATTGCGAAACGCTTGAACCAGCAGGTGCAGACGGTCGAACAGCGCCGCCGCCAGCGGTTTGCGTTTGGTGACGTCCGGCACGCGCTGCAGGGCGATGATCGCGCCGAGCACCATGCCGATCAGCAGCGTCACGAACATGTGCGCTGCATCCTTGCCGACCAGTTGCAGCTCGGAGAGATGCTTGCTCATCCATTCGCCAATCGCCACGCGGAATTCACCGGCGCTGGCGGGCAGATAAGCGTCGATGAACGGCGGCAGTTGCCCGCGCGCACGATCCACCACGCCCATGAATTTATCCAGTGAGGCGCCCGGGTTTTCCGCTTCGTGCAACAGGAAACTGATCGCGCCGGCAAAGAGCAGCGCCAGCACACTGACCACCAACGTCCCCAGCAACGCCACTGCCAGCCAGCGCGCACGTCGACCTTCAATCAACCGTTGCAGTTGCGGGGTGAGCATGTTGACCAGCTCGAACACCAACAAGCCGGCGAGCAGGCTCGGCAACAAGCGCAGCGGCAGCACCAGCAGCAAACCGCCGAAAATGATGATGCAACTGACCCAGAACACTACATGACGCTCAGAAAACGTTGGCATACAGCCTCAA
Source organism: Pseudomonas sp. NPDC088429 (assembly GCF_044753305.1). Lineage (NCBI taxonomy): Bacteria > Pseudomonadati > Pseudomonadota > Gammaproteobacteria > Pseudomonadales > Pseudomonadaceae > Pseudomonas > Pseudomonas sp. NPDC088429. The sequence continues at coordinate 54,997 of NZ_JBIVMX010000016.1, forward strand.
AACGAACGGCGTAAAAGGATGGGCAGTCTGCCAGCGTTCCGGCGCCGAAGCGAGCACAGGCCCGGGTGCCTCGTCGCGCCGAAAAGATCGCAGCCTGCGGCAGCTCCTACAGGATCGCGGTCTCAGGTAGGAGCTGCCGCAGGCTGCGATCTTTTGCTCTTATTTTTTCTTCAGGCAATCACTCATAAACGCCTTGCGCGCATCGCCGGTCAGCGCTTTGGTTTTCGCATCGGCGTTACAGGTGGTCATTTTTTGCTGCTGCGGGGTCAGTTGCTTGCCGTCGTTAGCCGCAGGCGTTGCCTTGAGGCAAGTGCTCATGAAGGTTTTGCGCTCATCGCCTTTCAGACTCTTGGCGGTCGCATCGGCATTGCAGGTGGTCATCTTGTTTTGCTGCGCCGTGGCGGCGAAGCCCTGGGAACACAGGAGCAAACCAATCATCAACAAAGGCACACGCAACATCTTCATGGAGTTTTCTCCTTGTCGCCGCACCGATGGGTGCGGCCTCTGCAGGAGTGTAGTCAAAGCTTGTTACACCTTCCTGCCTTCCCAGTGGCTGCGTCGATACTGCTCCGGCGTGCAGCCCGCCTGTCGCGCAAACATGGCGATAAACGCCGAGCCACTGCTATAGCCAAGATCAAAGGCTATTTCCTGAACGCTACGCTGACCCTCCAACGCTTCGATCGCCGCAAGGTAACGCAGACGCTGACGCCACTCGCCGAAACTCATCCCCAACTCCCGTACAAACTGACGCGCCAACGTGCGCTCACTGACATGCACTTGCGCCGCCCAATGCGCCAGCGGCTGGTTGTTGCTAGGCTCGGCCTGCAACGCTTCGAGGATCGCCAGCAAACCCGGACTGCTCGCGTAGGGCAGATAACACTCGTGCACCGGCGCCTGTTGCAGTTGATCAACCAACACCTGCGCCAGTCGTTGATCGGCATCGAGTTGAGGAATTTTCACATCGCGCGCGGCGAAGTCCTTGAGGATCGCTTTGAGAATGTCGCTGATCGCCAGCGTGCAGGCGCGTCGGGGCAGATCGGCGCAGACCTTGGGATCCAGACACACCGCGCGATAGTTGACCGGTTGATGGCTGTAAAAACTGTGCTCGACCTGCGGCGGCACCCACACCGCGTATTGCGGCGGCGACATGAAGCGACTGCCGTCGACGTCCATGTGCAGCACGCCGTGCGCAGCGTATTCCAGCGTGCCCCACGGATGGCGGTGCGGCGCGGCGAATTCGTGGGCGTTGAAATCGGCATAACGGAAGTACACCGCCGACGGCAGCTCGCTGAAATCCAGCAGATCGATGTGTTTACTGTTCATGCTGTCCGGTTTCAGAGGCAGGTTGTCCGGTTCGAAGTATAGGCCTGCATCCAGACAAGGGATAATTGCGACTCATCAACGTACTGGTTTCAACTCATGCAATACGCGTTTCCGCTGCTGGCGATTTTTATCTGGGCCGGCAATACCGTGATCAACAAACTGGCGGTCGGGGCGATTTTCCCCGCCGAGATCGGTTTCTATCGCTGGCTGCTCGCCGGTTTGCTGTTCACCCCGTTCATGCTCAAAGCGGTGATCGCGCACTGGCCGCAGATCCGCCCGAATCTGGGCAAGATCTTCGTCCTCGGCGTACTCGGCATGGCGGTGTATCAGAGCCTCGCTTACTTCGCGGCGACCCTGACCACCGCGACCAACATGGGCATCATTTTGTCGCTGATGCCGTTGATGTCGCTGGCCATGGCAATCATCAGCCTCGGTCAACGTCTGACCGCCGGTGCGCTGGTCGGCGCGGTGCTGTCGTTTGCTGGCGTGCTGGTGGTGGTGTCGTCGGGCAGCCTTGGCGCGTTGCTGCAACACGGCCTGAACATGGGCGATGCGATGATGTTAATCGCGACGCTGGCTTACGCGATTTACAGCACGCTGCTGAAGAAATGGCAGCTGCGCTTACCGCCGCTGGTGTTGCTGTATTTGCAGGTGCTGGTGGCGATTGTCGTGTTGTTTCCGCTGTATGTCGCTTCGCCGAAAACCGGTTTGACCCTGCAGAACACTCCGCTGGTGTTGTATGCGTGCCTGCTGGCTTCGATGGTTGCGCCGTTGGCGTGGATGCAGGCGGTGCAACGCCTGGGGCCGAGCCGGACGACATTGTTCTTTAATTTGCTGCCATTGATTACTGCGCTGATTGCGGCGGTGGTGTTGAAGGAGCAGTTGGCGATGTATCACTTGGTGGGCGGATTGCTGACGTTGGGTGGGGTGATACTTTCTGAGCGTTGGACGACGGTGTTGGGTCGTCGAATCAGCGTTGCCTGATGGAAAAGATCGCAGCCTGCGGAAGCTCCTACAGGTTGGGTGTCGGACACAAATTATGTGAACGCCTCAACATCATGTAGGAGCTGCCGCAGGCTGCGATCTTTTGATCTTGTTGTTCGCCCCTAAAGCCCCGCTGCCTCAAGGCGTGCCGCGTGCTCAACAAACAACCGCACCGGATCCGCGCCCTTGCCCACCAGCCCCAGCGACTGGTTAACAATGTCGAAATGATCCAGCGGATAATCATCGCCAATCACCGTCCCGAGGTGCGAGCTGTACCGCCCGACCATCCCGTCGCACTGCCCCGGCTCGCGCACAAAGGTTTTCGCGAACAAGCGACAACTGCGATTGGTCCCGTCAAACAGATTGCCGCCGCGATCGGTCTTGCCCGGCTGCAACGTCCCCGACCACGAGTAATAACGCACGCCGTTAACCTCCTCCGGCCCATGCCCGCCCCAGGTTTGCGGCAAGCCCTGTGGATAACGTTGGTTGAACAGCGCCACGCCCGCCGTGGTCAGCGAATGGTGCGAAGCATGGACATCCACCGGAAATCCCGGCCCGCGATAACCGGTCTCCAGCACCGCCATCAGCCACCCGAAAAAACGCAACAACGCCTCAAGCAGACGCCCCTTGGCGCTGTCCGCCGGGTAATGTTTTTCCAGATAATCCGCCAGCTCCGAACCATGATTGGGCCCCGCCACCGACGTGACCGACGCCACCAGATCCGGGCGTTTCGCCGCGGCATAGCGCGCCGTCAACGAGCCCTGACTGTGGCCGAACAGGTTGACCTTCTGCGCGCCGGTCTCGCGCAGAATCTCATCGATACGCGCGAGCAGTTGCTCGCCCCGCACCTCAGTCGAATTGAGCGGCGACACCTGAACCGCAAACACCGTCGCACCACCACGGCGCAAGGCTTTGACGATTCCGTACCAATACGGATAGAGCACTAAACGTACAAACCCGAGCATGCCCGGAACCAGCACCAGCGGATAACGCGTGGACATGGGCAAACATCCTTGTGGTCGGTGAGTGGATGCAAGGCCTGCAAAACGCCCGCCAAGCATCCTCCCTGATGATGACAACTCATCGACCAGCCTACTTCAGGCCCACTACCCCCGCCACAATCAGCCCCACCGACAGCAGTTTGACCAGCGTCAGGCTCTCGCCGAGCAAGGCAAAACCGAGGAACACCGTGCCCAGCGAGCCGATGGCCGTCCAGATCGGATAAGCAATACTCACCGGCAACTCGCGCATCGCCAAAGTCAGAAAGTAAATCCCGCCGATCGCCGCGATCACCGTGATCAGCGACGGCCACAGCCGGGTGAAACCTTCGGCGTACTTCATGCCCATGGCGAAGGTGACTTCAAAACCGGCAGCGATCAGCAGGAACACCCAGGCCACCTAGAACTCCCGGGCAAGGTCGAGCAAACGCTGCTCGGCCTCGGCCACCGACACCGCGAAGTTGCGTTCGGCGGATTCTTCACCTTCGGCGGCGACCACGCTGACATCGTTGATGCCGATGAAACCCAGCGCCGTGCGCAGCCATGGATCGGCGTGGTTCAGCGCTTCCAGTTCGCCACCGGGGCCGAAGCCGAATCCGCCGCGACTGGTGACGATCAAGGCTTTCTTGCCCTGTAACAGCGGCGTGTATTGGGCGACGCCGTTGTCCAGCGTGTGATCGAAGGTCAGGCCCAGCCGCACGATCTGATCGACCCAGGCCTTGAGCCCGCTGGGTACGTTGAAGTTGTACATCGGCGTGGAAATCAGCAGCAGATCATGATCGAACAATTCGCCGACCAGTTGATCGCTGAGCGCCAGATCGGCCTGCATCGACAGAGGCCGGTTGTCGGGCTCGGGGTAAAACGCTGCGGCGACGAACGCTTCGTTGACTGCCGGAATCAATGCCCGCCCGACTTCACGGCGAGTGACTTGAGCCTGCGGATGGCGCACCTGCCAGGCGCTGAGAAAACTTTCCGCCAGACGGCGCGAAGTGGAACGATCACCACGTGGACTGGCATGCAGCACAAGAATATTGCTCATCTGTACATTCTCCGGACTAGAATCAAACAGCTTGTGGCTTGCAGCTTGAAGCTCGCCATGACGTCTAAACAAATGAGCAAAAATCAGTCGGGATGAATTGTTTTCATCCGTGGAGTTTTCAATGTTCGCCTCGCTGCCGCTGACCGCCCTGCGCGCTTTCGAATCTGCTTCACGTTTGTTGAGCTTTAAAGCGGCCGCCGAAGAGTTGTCGGTGACGCCGACGGCGATTTCCCATCAGATTCGTGCGCTGGAGGACTGGCTCGGGCTTGCTCTGTTCGAACGCCTGCCGCGCCAGGTACGCCTGACCGAGGGTGGCGAGCGATTGTTTCGCAGCCTGCACGGGGCGCTGCTGGAAGTGGCGCAAAGCGTCGACACCCTGCGCCCGCAACGCAGCGTCAGCAGCCTGACGCTGTCGACCACCGCAGCCTTCGCGGCGTTATGGCTGGTGCCGCGTCTCGGACGTTTTTATGCACAGCATCCGAACATCAACGTGCGCCTGGATACCCATTGCGAAGTTATCGATTTGCATCAGGACGCCAGCGTCGATCTGGTGCTGCGCTACAGCCTCGACGACTATCCGAACCTGTATGGCTTGTGCCTGTTCGATGAATCCTTCGGCGTCTACGGCTCGACGGAGCAAGTGGCACTGGCCGCGCGGCGCACGCCAACATTGATCAGCGTGCATTGGCATAACTCCAAGCTCTACGCCCATGGCTGGCAAGCGTGGTGCGCAAAGGCTGGCGAAAACTGGCTCAAACAGTCGCCGGCGAACCGCGAGTACGACGAAGAACATTACGCCCTGCAAGCGGCGATCGCCGGGCAAGGCCTGGTGCTGGCAAGCAATATTCTGGTCTCGGAAAGTGTCGCCAGTGGTCTGCTGGTGCCTTACAAAGCCGACGTTGTGGTCGATGGCGCCGGGTACAGCGCGTTGTGTGTGCCGGGCCGCGAACGACATCCGCCGGTGCGCGCATTTTTTGCGTGGTTGCGCGAGGAGGCGGCGTTGTCGGGGTTGACGCCGAGGCCTGCGCAAATTGCATAAAACTTTTTGCTTCGCTCATGACTCACAACTTGGGTAGCGACCACGGCCGCAGAACGTGGCGCCCATCGGATTAGCCTCCTGGAGATCGAAATGAGCGACGACCTGCATCTGTCAGATGTTCAAACACTGCGCGAACGTGCGCGCCAACACGTCGAGAACGGTGCTGTAACTGAAGGCTACAGCGCTGACCGTGAGGAGGTGCTGCGCTTGCTCAACGAATCGCTGGCCACCGAACTGGTCTGCGTGTTGCGCTACAAGCGCCACTATTTCATGGCCAACGGCGTCAAAGCCCATGTGGCCGCCGAAGAATTTCTCGAACACGCCACCCAGGAAGCCCAGCACGCCGACCGTCTGGCCGAGCGCATCGTGCAATTGGGCGGCGAGCCTGAGTTCAATCCCGACCTGCTGTCGAAAATGTCCCACGCGCAATACGTGGCCGGGAACACCCTCAAAGAGATGGTTTACGAGGATCTGGTCGCTGAGCGGATTGCCATCGACAGCTACCGCGAGATCATTCAGTACATCGGCGAGAAAGACCCGACCACACGGCGCATCTTCGAAGACATCCTCGCGCAAGAAGAAGAGCACGCCGATGACATGGCCGACATCCTGAACGACCTCTAAACCCTGATAAATCGCCTTCGCGAGCAGGCTCGCTCCCACATTTGAAATGCATTCCAATGTGGGAGCGAGCCTGCTCGCGAAGAGGCCGCAACAAAAGCACAAAGATCGCAGCCTTCGGCAGCTCCTACATGAGAATGCATTAACTGATCGTTCCCACGCTCCGCGTGGGAATGCAGCCCGGCACGCTCTGCGTGCCTTTTTAATGCCAACGCGGAGCGTCTGTAGAGGCATTCCCACGCAGAGCGTGGGAACGATCGGCGTAGGAGCTGCCGAAGGCTGCGATCCTTTGATCTTGCCCGATTACTTGGTAGGTTTAACCGTTACCGGCGCTTTCCCTTCCTTCATCTGCTCCAGCAGGGGCGCGCACTGATTCGGCTCGCCGCCACTTGGTGCCACCAACGCCAGCAACCCCGCCGCCGGCGCCGCAATCACGCCCAACGCCACCATCCCCGCACCGCGCAACAGCAACGGCACTGGTTTAACACCGGCGTCCGGCTTGATGAACTTGCCGCGCACGTACAGCGGCGAACGCAGGGAAATCAAACGCCAGCCCTTCGATTCCGGCGTCACCGTCAGATCTAGTTGCTCGGTGGCCATGTTCGCCGTGCCATCGATATAAATGATCGCGTTCTCGGTATCGAAGACAAACAGCTGCGTGGCCGCCAGACCGGTTTTGATATCGAAATCCGCCGCCGCGCAGTTGATCTTCACTTCCTTGTCGCCAAAGATTTTGCCGACCACGTAGTTACCGACGTTAAGCCCGGCCAGCTCCATCAATTCACGGCTGATCGCGCCGTCGTTGATCAACATCTTCAACTTGCCGTTGGCGCCGCCCAGCAATTTCGCCACAGAGTTGCCGCGACCGCTGATATCGGCGTCGCCATTCAGCTCACCGAAACTGGTCTTCATCGGTTCAAAGGTCGGGAACAACTCTTTGAGCTTGAAGCGGCGCGCGGTGAGTTTGGCCTGGCCTTCCATCGGTTCGGTGCGGCCGTTGAGACGGATTTGTGCATCGAGATTGCCGCCAGCGACGCCGAAGCGCAGCGGCTGCAAGCTCAGTTCGCCGTCGTTGAGCACTAGATGCGTATAGAGGTCATTGAACGGTAGCTTCTCGCTGTGGACGATGCGTTTACCGGTGAACTCGACATCGGCGTCCATCGCGCGCCAGCGGTCGGTCTTGAACTCCTCGACCGGCAGCACTTTATCCGCCGGTTGCTTGCTGTCGCCGCCACGGGCCTTTTGCTTGTCATTCGAATCGGCGCCGATCAGCGGCGCAAGGTCGGCGAATAGCAGTTGATTGGAAACCAGCGCACCGCTGAGTTTTGGTCGCGGCTGGCTAGCGGCGTAAGTCAGGTCGCCATGGATGTCGCTGTTGCCGATCTTGCCGTTGAATTTTTCGTAGGTGAATTTCGCGCCAGCGGCGTCATGCAGCTTGGCGATCAAATGACCGTCGGTGGAATACGGTGGCGTATCGGGCAACGTGACGCCGGTCAGCGGATAGAGATTGCCGAGGCTGTCGCCGGCCAGTTTCAGGCGCAGATCAAGGGCACCGAGATTCATCGGGTCGGTCAGGGTGCCGGCCAGTTCGATGCGGGTGTCGCCGATCTTCGCCTGGGCTTGCAGCGGAAACGGTTTGCTCGCGTCCTGCAAGGCCAGCAATCCGCCGATCTTGCCCTGGCCAGTAAGGTTCTGGCCGTGGTATTGGCCTTTGACCTTGAGCGCAAACGCGTAGTCCTGCGGCGCGCCGCCCTTGTCCTGCGCGGTTTTCGCCGCTTTGTCGCCAACGATGTCGCTGTACGGAATCGGCTTGCCCAGCGGATCGATCAGCACATCGAGATTGGTTTTCAGGGTCTGGTCATCGAGGGTGACGTGACCCTTGTCGAAACCGATGGCGCCGATGTCGACCACCCAGCTCGACGGTTCAGCATTCGGATCCTTGGGATCAAACTTGAACACCCAGTTGGCGCGGCCGTCCGCCAGTCGTTGCAGATCGGCGTTGGGCTCGGTCAGGTCGATTCGCGGAATCACCACGCGTTGCGCCAGCAGCGCCAGTGGCGAGATGCGCAGTTCGACACGTTTGAGGGTGACCATCTGCGGTTTCTTCGACCAGTCCGGATTGCCCAGGCTCAAATCCTCGGCAACCACATGCGGCCACGGCACCCAGGCGCGCCAGCCACCCTCATCCGGCTCGCGCTGCCAGATCACCGCGAGGTTGCCATTGATGGCAAACGGTCGGTGCAGTTCTTCCGAGACTTTGGCGTTGAGCGGCGGTTTGATCCGGTTCCAGTCGAAGAACACGATGATCAATACCAGCACGGCCAGTAGCAGCACGAGGGTGGCGAAGATCCAGCTGAAGATTTTTCCAGTGCGCGTCATGCACAAAACTCCTGATCACGACCCCTCACCCAAAACACGGTGAAAGGCTGAAACGGCGGGCCAAAGCGGCCCCTATGAAAACTGTGACTGGCAAAAGGCCCGCAGGTTTAACCGAAAAGCCGATTAAGACGGAAAAACCCGGGTGGATTCTGACCGATCAGTCGAACAGCGTTACCGCGACCCGCACTTTTGCGAGGCGCGAGTGGGTCGAAAATACCCACCTCGGTGCAAAACCGATGCTCTGAAAGGCCCGATCTAGAGCCTCCCGCCAGAACAATCAATTCTGTTGATTATTACCATTGCGTTTATGAACTTTTATATCGACTTATCGAGAGTAGCATTGCCCTCGTACCCACTTTATCGCCCTCCCAAGGAGCAACCCATCATGAAACGCCAATTACTGCTTAGCCTTACCCTCTCGATGCTGGCCAGCACGGCTTTCGCTCTGCCTGCCGCCGAACAAGCCACTCCACAAGTAAAAACCAGCTACTCGGTGTTCAGCCAGACCGTTGCTGCCGACGGCTCCGACCACACCAAAGGCACCCTCGCTGAAGACGGCTACGACAAAACTCCACAGGGTCAAGCTGTAGCAGAAGGCGGCCGTGATCGCCTGGAAGAAAAAGGTCTGGTCGAAGATGGCTACGACAAAACCCCTCAAGGTCAGGCTGTCGCCGAAAACGGTCGCAACCGCCTCGAAGAAAAAGGCCTGGTTGAAGACGGCTACGACAAAACCCCACAAGGCCAGGCTGTTGCCGAAGGTGGTGGTGATCGTGTGATCGAACGCAACAGCGCTGTGAGCTGAGCCCATGGTGGCCCAGAAAAAAAGCCCAATCGACGGATTGGGCTTTTGACTTTTCAGGCCCCGGTAAAACATCCCGCAAAAATCCCCGCTGCACCGTCCTGCCGTTCGACGCCGATAAAGCCGATTTGCTAGAGTGCGGCGCTTGTCCCGCCGAAGAACACACCCTGCGATGCTGCCCCGCGCCGAACAGAAGCAACAGACCCGCAACGCCCTGATGGACGCTGCCCGCCACCTGATGGAAAGCGGCCGAGGATTCGGCAGCCTGAGCCTGCGCGAAGTGACCAAAACCGCCGGGATCGTGCCCACCGGTTTCTACCGGCATTTTGCCGATATGGACGAACTGGGTTTGGTGCTGGTCAGTGAAGTCGGTCAGACCTTCCGCGAAACCATCCGCCTGGTGCGCCACAACGAATTCGTCATGGGCGGCATTATCGATGCCTCGGTGCGGATCTTTCTCGATGTGGTCAGCGCTAATCGCTCGCAATTTCTGTTTCTCGCCCGCGAGCAATACGGTGGTTCGCTGCCGGTACGGCATGCCATTGGTCGGTTGCGCGAGAACATCAGCTCCGACCTTGCATCGGATCTGACGATGATGCCCAAACTTCAGCATCTCGATGCCGCCGGCCTGAGCGTGATGGCTGATCTGATCGTCAAATCGGTGTTCGCCACCCTCCCCGACATCATCGACCCGCCCGCTGAAGCACTGCCGGAGCATCTGACGCCACAGGCGAAGATCACTCAGCAGCTGCGTTTTATCTTTATCGGGCTGAAGCACTGGCAGGGTCTGGGCAGTACCGAGTAAAGATCAAGAGATCGCAGCCTTCGGCAGCTCCTACAGAGATTGCGTTTCATGTAGGAGCTGCCGAAGGCTGCGATCTTTTTTTGCCCGCTGCAAATTGGTGCATGTAAAAACCTTCATGCACCAAAACCTTCCAAATCCCCGCAACATCTTGAAACATCCACTACGCTCCGACAGGGATTTCCTACATCTCGTCCGATTGGCAAGCCCCTTGCTCTAGAGCAACCATTGTCCATAGTTGGAAGTTTTCCGATGCTGGTGATTCACCGCAGAATCGACCCTCAACCCGTCTGGGCCGCCGAGTTGCACCTGACCTTCGAAGCGCGGAGCAAAAGCCGTCTGCGCTGTTTCAGTGCTGAAGGTGAAGACGTCGGGTTGTTTTTGGAGCGTGGCCAACCGCCGCTGTATGACGGCGAATGCCTACAGGCTGAAGATGGCCGCATCGTCCGCGTCTGCGCCCGCCCCGAGCAGTTGCTGCACGTCACCTGCGCCAGCGCCTTCGAACTGACCCGCGCCGCTTATCACCTCGGTAACCGCCATGTCGCCCTGCAGGTCGGTGACGGCTGGCTGCGTCTGCTCGACGATTACGTACTCAAGGCGATGCTCGAACAATTGGGCGCGCAGGTTTCAGCCATCGAAGCACCGTTCCAGCCGGAACATGGTGCTTATGGCGGCGGCCATCATCATTCACGACACGGCGACGAAGACTTCAACTACGCGCCGAAACTCCATCAGTTCGGCGTACGCCTGTGAATCCGGCCTGGGCGCTGCTGCGCCTGGCCAGTCCGCAGTTGCCGATTGGCGGCTACAGCTATTCGCAAGGTCTGGAGATGGCTGTGGATAACGAACGGGTGAAAAACCCGGACGACGCCCGCCGCTGGATCAGCGATCAGTTGCTGTTGAACCTGTCGCGCTTTGAGGCGCCGTTGTTGCTTGCGCATTGCCAGGCGGCGGCGGATGAAAACTGGAGCGAGTTGCTGATCCTCTGCGAAAGACATCGCGCCAGCCGCGAGACCCGCGAGTTGCATCTGGAAAGCCGGCAGATGGGCTATTCGTTGCAGCAATTGCTCAACGGTTTGCCGGAGCTCGACGCGCCTGCCCGTGATTTTCTCGATCAATGCACTGAACCGCATCTGGCCTTGTGCTGGGCGCTGGCTGCACGCGCCTGGGGCATCGCCCCGCAAGACGCCCTCGCCGCGTGGCTGTGGAGTTGGCTGGAAAACCAGCTCGCGGTGCTGATGAAAACCCTGCCGCTGGGCCAGCAAGCCGCCCAGCGCCTGACCAGCGAATTGCTGCCATTACTGCAACAGGCGCAGCAGGACGCGACCCGAATCAATCCCGAACACATCGGCAGCGCCGCGTTCGGCCTGTCCCTGGCGTGCATGGCCCACGAGCGCCAGTACAGCCGCCTATTTCGCTCCTAGGAGAACCATTAATGAACACACAACCTCTGCGCGTCGGCATCGGCGGCCCGGTCGGTTCCGGCAAAACCGCGTTGACCCTGGCCCTGTGTCTGGCCCTGCGTGAGCGCTACAACCTCGCCGTGGTCACCAACGATATCTACACCCGCGAAGATGCCGATTTCCTCGTGCGCAATGAAGCCCTCGCGCCGGAGCGGATCATCGGCGTGGAAACCGGCGGCTGCCCGCACACGGCAATCCGCGAAGACGCCTCGATCAACCTTGAAGCGGTGGATCAACTCAATCGGCGCTTCCCGGGGCTGGATCTGATTCTCGTCGAGTCGGGCGGCGATAACCTTTCGGCGACGTTCAGCCCGGAACTGTCCGACCTGACTATCTATGTGATCGACGTTTCCGCCGGCGACAAGCTGCCGCGCAAGGGCGGACCGGGGATCTGCAAATCCGATCTGCTGGTGATCAACAAGATCGACTTGGCGCCGCTGGTGGGCGCCTCGTTGGAAATGATGGACAGCGACACCAAACGCATGCGCAACGGCAAGCCGTTCGTCTTCAGCAACCAGAAAACCGGTCAGGGTCTGGAAGCCATCATCGCCTTCATCGAACGCCAGGGCCTGCTGACCGCAGCCTGATTTATTTATCAACAAGGAAGCTTATTCATGACACTTAAACGCATTCTGGGCGCCATGGCACTGCTGCTGACCCCGGCGCTGGCCTTCGCCCACCCGGGCCACGGCGACAGTGGTTTGATCGCCGGCATCAGCCACCCGATTGGTGGCCTCGACCATTTGTTGGCAATGGTTGCCGTCGGTTTGTGGGCGGCGCAGCAACAAGGCGCGGCGCGTTGGGCGCTGCCGTGCACGTTTGTCGGCACCATGCTGATGGGCGGCCTGCTCGGGTTTGAAGGGCTGGAACTGCCGGCGCTGGAAAGCGGGATTGCTGCGTCGGTACTGGCGCTGGGTCTGGCGGTGGCATTGGCGGTGCGTCCGCCGCTGGTGATGGCGGTGCTGGCGACAGCGGTGTTTGCGTTGTTCCATGGTGTCGCGCATGGCTTGGAATTGCCGGATATGACTAGCCCGTGGGCGTATGCGGCTGGTTTTGTAGCGGCGACGGCTGCACTGCATGCGGCGGGTTATGCCGTAGTGCGTTTCCTGCCTCAAACTGCTGCACCGTTGGTGCGCGTTGCAGGCGCGGCTTCGGCAATCACCGGCGCCTGGCTGCTGGCCGGCTAAACGCCTGATCTTCTGTAGGAGCTGCCGCAGGCTGCGATCTTTTGACTTTATAAAGCCAGATCAACAGATCGCAGCCTGCGGCAGCTCCTACAGGTTCGTCACCCGACTGATGCTCTCTGCTACCATGTCGCGCAATCGCCCCAGCCCGTGACGACGCCCGCCCATGCCCCACGCTTCCCGCTCCACCTCCCTGCCTGAATTGACCGCCCTGTTCGGCGCTGTGCAACAGCACTTCGTCAACGTGATCGTGCCACTCTGGCAAGGCCCGGGCTGGAACGCCGACATGGCGCTGCCGTACGAGGCGCTGGACGCCGTGCATCAACCCCTGCCACCGCAACGCTATCGCGCGATGGCGTGCGCGCGGCAGTTGTATCTGTTTTCCAGTCTGATCGGGGTTGTGGATAACGCTGAGGTTCGCGCGGCGTCGCTGTTCCGCTCGTTGCAACGGCACTTCCACGATGCCGACCACGGCGGCTGGTTCTACAGCATCGATGCGCAGGGCAAACCGCTGGATCAGCGCAAGGATCTCTACACCCACGCCTTCATCCTTTTTGCCTGCGCGCACTACTGGGGCAAATCCGGCGATCCGCTGGTCGAATCGACGTTGAATGCGGCGCTGGAAATCATTGGTCGACGCTTTGCCACCGGTGATGGTTTATACGAGGCGTGCCTGGATCGCGATTGGATCACCCTGGAAACCGGCCCGCTGCAAAACCCGTTGATGCACCTGGCCGAAGCCTTCCTCGCCACGCTCGCCGTTCGCGAAGATGCCCAGACCCAAACCGCGTTGCTGGAGTTATGCACAGCCATGCACAAGCGCTTCGTCGATCCGCAATATGGCGTGTTGATGGAGAAACCGCTGGGGGCTGTGGATAACTGGTACGAGCCGGGGCATCAGTTCGAATGGTATTTCCTGCTCGAGTCGTCGCCGTTGTTGCGCGGTTCGAAACTGCACGCGGCGCTGGATCGGGCGTTTGCGTTTACTGAGCAGCATGGCGTGGAACAGCCGTCAGGCGCGGTGCGGGCGATGCTCGATCTGCGACAGGATGGCCAGCCGAAGGATTCGACTCAACGAATCTGGGCGCAGGCGGAATATTTGCGCGCGCTGACGTTGCGTCAGGGTAGCGAGGCGGTGGTGTTGCGTCAGTTGCAGGCATTGCAGCAACGGTTTCTGCATGCCGGTGGCTGGCATGAATGCCGGGATGAGCTGGGTGAGGTGAGTCGCAAGGACATGCCTTCGACTACGCCGTATCACCTTGCGACTTGCTATCACGGTCTGGCTGAATATTTGCGCTGATCTCATGGCAAACGTAGTCCAATGTGCTGAGGAGATCTACTGTGGCGAGGGGATTTATCCCCGTTGGGGCGCGAAGCGGCCCTGATAAAAAGCGGGGCCGCTGCGCAGCCCAACGGGGATAAATCCCCTCGCCACAATAAATCCCCTCGCCACAATAAATCCCCTAGCCACAATAAATCCCTTCTCTACAGTAAATCCCTTCTCTACCTAAATCCCCTGCATCACAAATCTGTTCTCAACAGCAATCAGGTTTACATCAGGCAATCCACTTCTTGTCACCGGTAAAGCTGATAGTCAGCCACCGCGCCGCATCCGGCTTGCCCAGCTTCGCCGAAATTTCCTCGCGCAACGCATCCAGCTGCCCGACATGGTTCAGCGCATAGTCCGCCAGCAACACCACATGAATCTCGATAAACCGCGCCCGGCCGTGCTTCTGCACGTACGACACGTAATCGTCGAAACCATGCTCAGCCTTCGCCTCTTCCATCACCTGACGCACCTGATCATCCAGCGTGTCCGGGGCGATGCCCAATACATCGCGTAACGCCGGCCCAAGAATCTTGAACGCCGGCGGCAACATGGTCAGCGCCAGCACGATCAGGATCAGCGGGTCGACATACACCGCCCACTGCCCATAACCCTGGGATTTGAGCAGCAGTGCCGCGAGGAAACTGATCAACAGGCCTACGGACAGCATCGCGTCCACCAGCCAGCTGATGTTGTCGAACTGGATCAGGGTCGATTTGAGCTTGCGGTTACGCTGTCGGACGTAGAAGAAATAGGCGAACTCGACCACGGTAAACACCGCGGCGTAGATGATCACCAAGCCCAACTCGATCTCACGACCGCCGTTGATGATGCCAAACACACCGTTGAGAAACGCATAGATCGCGATCAACAGCAGGAAACTGCCTTCGATCAGCAGCACCATCGGCTCCAGATGCCAGAAACCGAACTGGAAGCGGTGATTGCTTTCCTTGGCGATCAACTTGGCAGTGATCAGCATCAGGACTTTGATGAAGGTGGCGATCAGCGAGAAAAAACCATCAAAAAGGATGGATTGCGAACCAGAAACAAAACCGGTGACGATCCCGGCGATCGCCACGGCGAACATCAGAATGGTCGATTGTTTGAGCAGCGACTGCTCACCTCGGTTACTCACTTTGACTCCTCGAAAAACCTTGAAAACCGCGGGGTGCGGTTGGGTTGTTGCGAGGGGAGTTTACCTTATCGGGATTTATTGCCTGTGACGGCCCCTTCGCGAGCAAGCTCGCTCCCACATGAGACCGCGATCAAATGTGGGAGCGAGCTTGCTCGCGAATGGCTTCAACGCGGTGTCAGGCCTTGTTCCGCTCAATCGTAAAGCCAGCCCAGGTCTGGCTCACCGGCATCAATTCCAGGCTGTTGATGTTGATGTGCGCCGGCGCATTCATCACCCAGAAAATCGTTTCGGCGATGTCCTGCGGCTGGATCGGCTCGGCACCGGCGTATGTCGCGTTGTAACGCTCCTGATCGCCGGCAAAACGCACCAGCGAAAACTCGCTCTCGCACAGACCCGGCTCGATGTTGCTGACGCGCACGCCGGTGCCCTGCAGGTCGCAACGCAGGTTCAACGAAAACTGCTTAACGAACGCCTTGGTCGCGCCGTAGATATGGCTGCCCGGGTACGGGTAGTTACCAGCGATCGAACCGAGGTTAACGATACCGGCGCCACGGCCATGGGCGATCAAACGCGGCAGCAGCAAGCGCGTGGCGTACATCAGGCCTTTGACGTTGGTGTCGACCATGGTGTCCCAATCGTCCAGATCGCACTTCGGCGCAGGATCAACGCCCAGCGCCAGACCGGCGTTGTTGATCAGGCCACGCAGCTTGGCGAACGATGGCGGGAGATTGGCTATCGCCTCCTCCATCGCCTTGCGATCACGCACGTCGAGCACCAGTCCATGCACTTCGGTCTGCTTCGACAATTCTGCGCACAGCGCATTAAGGCGTTCTTCACGACGACCGGTCAGCACCAGTTTCCAGCCAGCCTCGGCAAAACGGCGGGCGCAGGCTTCACCAAAACCGGACGTTGCGCCGGTGATAAACAGGGTGTTGGACATCGTGTTCTCCTTGCTTCGGCCACCGAGGCAGCCCTTGGAATAGAAAATCAGCCAGCAGCATGCCCGGCCCTGCACTCACGGGCAACACCCACCCATGTGTAGGAGCTGACGAGTGCAACGAGGCTGCGATCTTTTGATCTTAAAAACCAGAATCAAAAGATCGCAGCCTTCGGCAGCTCCTACACGGACGGATTCAGCTCAAAAAATGATCAACCGCGGCAGCGCTATACAGGGCGTGGCCTGTAGCCACGTGCGCGCATGTTATCCACAGTCCCTTCCACAGTTTCCGGGGGCAAGTGGAAACGCGCAAAGCCGCGCCGCACAAGGCTTTGCGGGGGAAACAGAAAGTTTTTTGCTTGACCCTGAAGCGGCAGATGTGCGGGACAGGGCATTTTGCACGACCAAGCGGTCGACACAGTGATTGCGCGAGGCCAGCAATTACGCTGCTTAGCGAGGTCTTTCCAGAGTTTAATCACAGACTTATCCACAGGCAGGCGCACTGCATATCGACTGCGTTATCAGCCTTATAAAAAGGTTGACATTGGCGCCTCTCGCTCAGGCAAAAGCGTCTGATCAAAAAACAACCACACCCTTGCAAGGCACGGATTACAAGGCCTGCAGCCAGATACACCCACGTTATTCACAGCCAGCTCCACAGCAAACGGGGACAAGTCAAAACTGTGGAAAAACAGCCATTTGCAGCGTCTTTATGTCGCGCTTTGGTAGCTTGCCGGATTTGTTTTCCACAATTTGACGGAGCAATCGTTTTCCCTGTAGGAGCTGCCGCAGGCTGCGATCTTTTGATGTTGTTTTTTAAGATCAAAAGATCGCAGCCTGCGGCAGCTCCTACAGGGAATTGCGGGTAATAAGAAGCCCCGGGACTTGCGTCGCCGGGGCTGTGTATAACGTGCGAAGAATCAGTGCCCGCCCAGATAGGCGTTACGCACCTCCTCATTCACCAGCAACTCTTTGCCGGTACCGGTCAGGCGAATCTCGCCGTTAACCATCACATACGCCCGATCCGACAGCTTCAGCGCATGGTTGGCGTTCTGCTCGACCAGGAAAATCGTCATCCCGGTTTTCGCCAACTCCCGCAGGGTCGCAAAAATCTGCTTCACCACGATCGGCGCGAGGCCCAGGCTCGGTTCATCGAGCAGCAACAACTTCGGCCGGCTCATCAACGCCCGGGCAATCGCGAGCATCTGTTGCTCACCACCGGACATGGTCATCGCCCGCTGCGTCCGCCGCTCTTCCAGTCGCGGGAACAGCGCGAACATGCGCTGCATGTCCTCTTTGGCGTACTTGTCGCCAATCGGGATGGTGCCCATCAACAGGTTTTCCTCGACGGTCATGTCAGGGAACACCCGCCGTCCTTCCGGCGACTGCGCGATGCCATTGGAAGCGATGTAGTGCGAGGACTTCTGGGTGATGTCGACGCCTTGATAAATGATCTGCCCGCCGGCTGCACGCGGCTGGCCGAAAATCGACATCAGCAGCGTCGATTTACCGGCCCCGTTAGAGCCGATCAGGCTGACGGTTTCCCCCTCGTTGATCTGCAGCGAAACACCTTTGAGCGCCTGGATCGGTCCGTAGAACACGTCGAGGTTTTTGAGTTCGAGGATCGGTTGCGTCATACCAGTTCCTCTTCGTCGGCGCCGAGATACGCCGCAATCACTTTCGGATCATTACGAATCGCTTCAGGCCCGCCTTCGGCGATGACGATGCCGTGATCCAGCACCACGATGTGGTCAGAAATGCTCATTACCATGCCCATGTCGTGTTCGATCAGCACCACGGTCAGATCGTGCTCGTCGCGCAGCAGCCGGATCATCGCGCTCAGCGCTTCGGTTTCCTGTGGGTTGAGGCCGGCGGCCGGTTCGTCGAGGCAGATGATCTGCGGCCGCGTGCACATGGCCCGGGCGATCTCCAGACGGCGTTGTTGGCCGTAGGAAAGTTCACCGGCGAGACGGTTGGCGCAGTCGACCAGGTCGACCACTTCCAGCCAGTAGAACGCAACATCCAGTGCGTCGCTTTCAGCCTTGCGGTAGCCCTTGGTGTTGAGGATGCCGGCGAGCATGTTGCGGTTGACCCACATGTGTTGGGCCACCAGCAGGTTTTCCAGCACCGACATTTCCTTGAACAGACGAATGTTCTGGAATGTCCGCGCCAGCCCCGCACGGTTCACCAGGTGCGTGCCACCGAACATCTTGTAGTACATGCGACTGAGGAAGGATTTCGGCGAAACGAAATCCGACGCTTTGAACGACTCGCCCAACAACTGGATGACGTTGGTCTGCTGGCCGCGCACGTTGAGCTCGATCTTGCCGCCGGAGGCTTTGTAGAAACCGGTCAGGCAGTTGAACACCGTGGTTTTGCCAGCGCCGTTAGGGCCGATCAAGGCGAAGATCGAGTTGCGTTTGACCTTCAGGCTGACATCGCTCAAGGCCTTGATGCCACCGAAATGCATCATCAGTTTTTCAACAGAGAGTACGACTTCACTCATGGCGCAGTCCACTCATAGTGAATGGCACCTTTGCGTGGAGTGACCCCGGTACGGCTGATGCGGATCAGCCCGCGTGGTCGCCAGATCATCATCAACACCATCAGGATGCCGAACAGCAGCACGCGATATTCAGCGAAGCCGCGCAGCAGTTCCGGGGCGACGGTGAGTACGAAGGCTGCGATCACTACGCCGATGGTCGAGCCCATGCCGCCGAGGACGACGATGGCCAGGATCAGTGCCGATTCGAAGAACGTGAACGAGGTCGGGTTAACGAAACCTTGATAGGTAGCGAAAAACACACCGGCCAGACCCGCCGTCGACGCGCCAATGGTGAACGCGGAAAGCTTGACCAGCACGTGGTTGAGGCCCATCGAACGGCAGGCGATTTCGTCTTCACGCAAGGCTTCCCAGGCACGGCCGACCGGCATCTTCACCAAACGGTGTTTGATGTACAGCACAGCCAATACCACGAGGAACAACACCGCGTAGATGAAGTAGTACTTCACGTCCGGGTTGTAGGCGATGCCGAAGAACTCATGGAACGGCACCCCGCCATCCTTCGCCCGTTTGCCGAACTCCAGACCGAAGAACGTCGGCAGTGGCGCCGGCATGCCGTTCGGGCCGCCAGTCAGCGACAACCAGTTGTTGAGGATCAGGCGAATGATTTCACCGAAGCCCAGGGTCACGATCGCCAGATAGTCGCCGTGCAGGCGCAGTACCGGAAAACCGAGGATGCAGCCGGCAAGGCCTGCGGTGATCGCTGCCAGCGGCAGCACCGTCCAGAAGCCCAGACCGAGGTACTGATAACCCAGCGCCAGACCGTAGGCGCCGATGGCATAAAACGCCACGTAACCGAGGTCGAGCAGACCGGCCAGACCGACCACGATGTTCAGCCCCAACCCCAGCAGCACGTAGATCAACCCGAGGATGACCACGCCCAGCAAATAGGAGTTGGAAACAAACGGCACGATGACAGCCAGCACAATCAGCAGCGGGATGATCCAGCGCAGGCTCGATTTGTGATCGGCGGGCAGCACATGCACACCCGACCCGGTGCTCTCGAAGCTGTCGAGAATTTTCAGGCCTTTGGGGGTTTGCAGGAACAGGCTAATGACAAAGCGGCCAATCATGACAATGCCGATCAGCCACGCCACGCGGGTTGGTTCGAGGTTGAAGCTGTAACCCTCCAGCACAACGCCGACAATCGGGCCAAATACGATCAGGGCAATCAGGCCGGCAAGAATCGCCTCAACCAGACTTTTTTTGATATCGATGGTTTTTTTGGTGGTTGAAGACATCGCTTACACCTTCGACACAAGAGGACGGCCCAACAGGCCCTGCGGCCGGAAGACCAGAACAAGTACGAGCAGCGAGAAGCTGAACACGTCTTTGTAGTCGGAGTTGACCAGACCGGAGAACAGCGACTCGGAGATGCCGAGAATGATCCCGCCCAACATAGCGCCCGGCAGCGAACCGATCCCGCCGAGTACCGCTGCGGTGAACGCTTTGATGCCGATGACGAAGCCTGCATAGAAGTCGAACGTGCCGTAGTTCATGGTGATCAGCACGCCGGCCAACGCCGCCATGGCGGCACCGATGATGAACACGTAAGAGATCACGCGGTCGGTGTTGATCCCCAGAATCGAGGCCATTTTGCGGTCTTGCTGAGTCGCACGGCACATGCGCCCGAGCTTGGTGTACTTGATGACATAGGTCAGCACGCCCATGCCGAGGAACGCGGCGACCAGGATGAACACCTTGGTGTAGGTGAGCTGGACGAAACCGGTGCCGATGTCGACACGCCACGCGCCAGTCAGCAAGGTTGGCACGCCTTGTTGTTTCGCGCCTTGAGCGATCTGTGCGTAGTTTTGCAGAATCAGAGAGATACCGATGGCGCTGATCAGCGGTGCCAGTCGGGTGGAGTTGCGCAGGGGTTTGTAAGCGACTCGTTCAATGACCCAGCCATACACCGCCGTGACGACGATGGTGAAGATCAGTGTGCCGAGCATCAGCAGCGGGAAAGATTCGATACCGAAGTAAGCCAGCAGAGCCAGACTGATTGCCGCCAGGTAAGCAGAAATCATGTAAACCTCGCCGTGGGCGAAGTTGATCATGCCGATGATGCCGTAGACCATTGTGTAGCCGATGGCGATCAGGCCATAGACCGACCCGAGGGTCAGACCGTTGACCAGTTGCTGCAGGAAAATACCATCCATAACGCAATCTCACGCAGTGAGAACCTGCACGCCTGTGGACGTGCGGCTCTTCTAGGGAAAATACAGATTTACGTCGGAGCAATGTCAGCCACGATCAGCCTGACCACCACCGCCCCCTGTAGGAGCAAGGCTTGCCCGCGAAAGCATTTCAACATTCAACAAAGTTGTCGCCTGTCAGTCCGTCTTCGCGGGCAAGCCCGGCTCCTACAAGGAACGGTGGGGATCAACTGATCGCGTCAGCCCTTACTTCTGTTTTTCCAGCTGGTGGTATTTGCCGGTCGCATCCCACTGGTAAACCACGTAGTCGGAGACTTTCAGGTCACCCTTGGAGTCCCAAGCTTTGTCGCCCATAACGGTTTTCACCGGGTTGGCTTTCAGCCATTTGGCAGCGTCTTCGCCCTTGTTGGATTTGGCGCCGTTGAAAGCAGCGGCCAGGGTCTGGATCGAAGCGTAGGCGTACAGGGTGTAGCCTTCTGGCTCGGTGCCTGCTTTGCGGAAGGCATCTACCACGGTTTTACTTTCTGGCAGCATGCGTGGGTCGGCGCCGAAGGTCATCAGCACGCCGTCAACGTATTGCGGGCCACCAGCGGTGGTCACCAGTTCGTCGGTCACGATGCCGTCGTCAGACATGAACTTCACGTCTTTCAGGCCTTCGGTACGCAGCTGTTTAACCAGTGGACCGGCTTCCGGGTGCAGACCGCCGAAGTAAACAACGTCGGCACCGGCGGCGCGGATTTTGGTGACCAGGGCGCTGAAGTCTTTCTCGCCACGGGTCAGGCCTTCGTAGATGACCGGGGTCACGCCACGCTTGGTCAACTGAGCCTTGGTGGCATCTGCCAGGCCTTGGCCGTAGGTGTCTTTGTCGTGAATGACCGCGACTTTTTTACCCTTGAGCACGTCGACAATGTAGTCGCCGGCAACGATGCCTTGCTGGTCGTCACGCCCGCACATACGGAACATGGCGCTGAGGCCGCGCTCGGTCACTTGCGGGTTGGTGGAACCCGGGGTGATCGCGATTACGCCGGCTTCGTCGTAGATTTCCGAGGCTGGAATGGTGGAAGACGAGCAGAAGTGGCCGACCACGCCAGCGACTTTCTGATTGACCAGATCCTTGGCGACCGTTACCGCTTGTTTCGGTTCGCAGGCGTCATCGCCTTTGACCAGAACGATTTTTTCCCCGTTGACGCCACCTGCCGCGTTGACCGAATCGGCCGCCGCTTGTGCACCCTTCATGTACTGCTCGCCAAATGCCGCGTTGGCGCCCGTCATTGGACCCGCTACACCGATTTTGATATCAGCCTGAGCAAACGCAGAAACACCCAACGCAGTAGCCACTGCGAGGGCCAGAAAGCCTTTCTTGTAAAACGTCTGGGACATGAGGTGGTGCTCCAAGGTTTTTTTTAGTTGGCACTGCGACTTCACTTCACTGAATGCGCAGAGCAAGGGCCGTGCCATCGGTTTTTTATTCTTCAAAAAGTCGCTGCTTTCTTGTTATTTCGACTGTTTCGTTCCCATTTTCATTGGGCGTGCAACCGTCTAAACCGCGGAAGGTGAAACCATTTATTTTTTCAGGCGCAACCCGCATGCGCCATCATTGCAACCGCGGCACCAAACGACGTGCAACCAGCCTGTAACAGCCCGCGTCACCGAACTGCACACTGCTGGTGCGGGACTGCTACAACCCGCACCATTACAGGCTAGTCGCTGCATCGAAAAGCGCCGCTTCCGGCAACATAATTCAACACTCAAATCACGATGCGCAGGCACTGGCCCGCGTGATACAGCGAGAACCCGGCCTCGTACAGGCAACTGCGCAAGCCCACGCCCGCCAAGGGCTGCATCGGTGCAAAGGGTATTGGCAGGGCCTCGGCATTGCCGTTGCACAAGTAATCGGCGAAGGCTTTGCCGACCACCGTGCCAGTGGTGACGCCACGGCCGTTATAGCCCGTGACAGCGACCAGCCCCGGTGCCGGTTCGAACAGACGCATCAGGTGATCGGGCGTAAACGCGATGCGCCCGGTCCAGGTGCATTCCCATTCGACGGGTTTCAGTTGCGGGAAGTAATGCTGCTGCACCCGGTCGGCCCAGGCCTTGAGAAACCAGGCCGGTTTTTGATTACCGTTGCCAAGGCTGCCGAGCAATAACCGCCCTTCTTTATCGCGGCGGATGCTGCTCAACACCTGGCGGGTATCCCACGAGCCTTGCCCACCCGGAAGAATCTCCTGCGCAGCGTCTTCGGTCAGCGGCACCGAAGCGACCTGATAGTAATAACCGGGGAAGAAATTGCGTTTGAGTTCAGTCCAGTCGCCCTCGGTGTAGGCGTTGGAGGCGATGACCACTTGTTCGGCGAGCACCGAACCGTGCTCTGTTTGCACCGACCATTTCGCGCCCTGACGCTCGAGTCGAGTGACCGGTGAATGGTCGAACATCTGCCCGCCGAGGCCGAGCATCGCGTTCGCCAGCCCGGTGACATAAGCCATCGGATTGAGCGTGCCGGCGCGACGATCGAGCAGTGCGGCGGCGATTTTTTGCGTGCCGGTGGCTTGTTCGCAAGCCTTGCCGGTGAGTAGCTCGACCGGTGCGCCGCGACGTTTCCATTGTTGCTCGCGACTGCGTAGATCGGCCTCGCCCTTGGCGTTATGCGCCATGTGCAGCGTGCCTTCGCGGCGCAACTGGCAATCGATGTTGTACTTGTCCACAAGGCTGAACACCAGCGCGGGCGCGGCCCCGAGCATGCGATTGAGCTGACTGCCGACCGCTTCGCCGAAACCGGCTTCGATCTCGTCCGGTGGAATCCACATGCCGGCGTTGACCAATCCGACGTTGCGCCCGGAACCGCCGTGGCCGGCGCGATGCGCTTCCAGCACGCAGACGCTTTTGCCCTGTTCCAACAGATGCAGCGCCGCCGACAACCCGGTAAACCCGGCGCCGATCACGCAGACATCGACTTTGACTTCACCCTTGAGCGCCGTGTTATCCGGCCTTTGCGGCGTGAGTTTTTCCCACAGACATTCTTCGCGTAACGGCATTGCCAGACTCCAACAGAAACCTAACCAAATGCGCTTGTGGGGCCGCCAAAAGATCGCAGCCTTCGGCAGCTCCTACAAAACCGCAGCCTGGCGCCACCTATGTAGGAGCTGCCGAAGGCTGCGATCTTTTCAGCTTTTCCTCCATCCTCAGTCGAACGTAATGCCCTGCGCCAGCGGCAACTCCAGCGAATAGTTCACGGTGTTGGTCTGGCGGCGCATGTACCCGCGCCAGGCATCCGAACCCGATTCACGCCCACCACCGGTCTCCTTCTCACCACCAAACGCACCACCAATCTCCGCACCGCTCGGGCCGATGTTGACGTTGGCGATCCCGCAATCACTGCCCACCGCCGACATGAATTGCTCAGCCTCACGCACATCAGTGGTGAAGATGCACGACGACAACCCTTGCGGCACCGCGTTGTTCAGGCGCAGTGCTTCCTGGAAATCTTTGTAACCAACCACGTACAGAATCGGCGCGAAGGTTTCGCTGCACACCACATCGCTCTGCTCCGGCATTTCAACAATCGCCGGCGACACGTAGTAAGCATTCGGGAACTGATCTTCCAATTGGCGCTTGCCGCCAAACACCCGACCGCCCTCGCTCAACGCCTGCTCCAGCGCGTCCTGCATGTTTTCGAAACTGTGCTTGTCGATCAACGGGCCGACCAGATTGCCTTCCAGCGGATGGCCGATGCGCACTTTCGAGTACGCGGCTTTCAGGCGGGTGACGATTTCTTCTTTGACCGACTCATGGGCGATCAAGCGACGCAACGTGGTGCAACGCTGGCCGGCGGTACCGACGGCGCTGAACAGAATCGCGCGCACCGCCATGTCGAGATCGGCGCTTGGGCCAAGGATCATCGCGTTGTTGCCGCCCAACTCCAGAATGCTGCGGGCAAAACGCGCGGCGACTTTCGGCGCCACTTCGCGGCCCATGCGCGTGCTGCCGGTGGCGCTGATCAGGGCGACACGCGGGTCATCGACCAACGCTTCGCCGGCATCGCGACCACCGATGATCACTTGGCAAAGATTCGCCGGTGCATCGGTAAAATTCTTCACCACACGGTCGAACAGCGCTTGGCAGGCCAGTGCGGTCAGCGGGGTTTTCTCCGACGGCTTCCACACCACCGGGTTGCCGCAGACCAGCGCCAGCGTGGTGTTCCACGCCCACACCGCGACCGGGAAGTTGAACGCGCTGATCACACCGACCACGCCCAGCGGATGCCAGGTTTCACGCATGTGGTGGCCCGGACGCTCGGAAGCGATGGTCAAACCGTACAACTGACGGGACAGGCCGACGGCGAAATCGCAGATGTCGATCATCTCCTGCACTTCACCCAAACCTTCCTGAGTGATCTTGCCCGCCTCCCACGAAACCAGTTCGCCGAGGTCAGCCTTGTATTCACGCAACACCTCGCCGAACTGACGCACCAGCTCGCCGCGACGCGGGGCCGGAATCTTGCGCCATTGCTCGAACGCATGATCTGCGCGACTGATGTGCTGCTCGACTTCGGCCGGTCCTTCCCAGTTCACGGCGGCAATGCGGCTGCCATCAATCGGCGAATGCACCGGCACTTTGCCGTTCTGATAAAGGGCCGGGTTCACACCAAGACGATCAAGCAATGCGGCAACCATGGGTCACTCCTCAAGCAAAAAACTGAATGTGTGCGGTCGCCATTTCACGACCGGGCAGGCCATTAGTTGTAGCTTCACAATGGCGAGGCAACAAACGACCTTTACGCGAGATATCATTCCGTTTATTCATGCTGAGCATAGAAAGACAAGAAAAGGATCGGCCATGCTGAACAAACGCCACTTGCCCTCGATCACCGCCCTGCAATGCTTCGAGGCCGTGACCCGGCACCTGAGCTTCACCCGCGCCGCCGAGGAACTGAACCTGACCCAGAGTGCGGTGAGCAAGCAGGTCGCGCAGCTTGAGGAATTGTTACAACACTTGTTGTTCCTCCGCGTGCGCCGACGTTTGCAGATGACCCCGGCCGGGGATTTGTACTTGGTGGAAGTACGAAAAATCCTCACGCAGGTGGAGATGTCGACGCATTACCTGCGTTCCTACGGCGGCGAGACCGAAGTCCTACGCGTATCGACCCCGTCGACCTTCGGCGCGCGTTGGCTGGTGCCGCGCCTGAAAGGCTGGCGTTTGCGCCATCCTTCAATTCATCTGGATTTGTGCAACGAGCAAGAGGCCGATGATTTGCTGCAAGGGCGCAGTGATCTGGCTTTCTATTACGGTCAAGGCTCGCGACCGGGCACTGAGTGCCTGAAGTTGTTCAGCGAAGAACTGGTGCCGGTGTGCGCGCCGAGCAGTCTGCCGGAGAAACCGTTCACTGATCCGACGCAACTCACCGATCTGGTACTGCTGCAAAACGCCTCGCGCCCACAGGCATGGCACGACTGGTTCGACAGTCAGGGCTACCAGACCGAACACAGCTATCACGGCCCACGTTTTGAAACCTTTTATATGTGCATTCGCGCCGCCCAAGTGGGATGCGGTGTGGCGCTGTTGCCAAGGTTTCTGGTGGAAGAGGAATTGGCCGACGGCAAACTGGTCATTCCCTGGCAGCATGCGATGCCGAGCACTGACGCCTATTACCTGGCGTACCCGGAACATGCGGCGGAAGTGCCCAAAGTACGCGACTTCGTCAAATGGATGCTCGAACAGATCGACAATCCCCTGTAGGAGCTGCCGAAGGCTGCGATCTTTTGATCTTCAAAACCAACATCAAAAGATCGCAGCCTTCGGCAGCTCCCACGAAAATTTGTCATACGATCACAAACAGGCCATCCACAACCTGAGCCTGGGCGAGACGCGCACGCAGATCGGCATCAATGGCGCAATCATCAGGGTTGTACAACCGGACACGACGATAGGCTGCGGCCCGATCAATTTCCTGTCCCAAATATTCCCAGACCACCCTTGAACAGGAAGGCGCGCGATGATCAGCAGCCGAAACGCCAAGCTTCAATCCATTTAACCGTGTAATGCAGCTTTTGAAACTTGGGATGAGAATAGTTTGACTGATTTCGTTTGAAGTCAGCGATTCATAATCTACGAAAAAAAGGCGATCTCGCAGGTAATAAGCAACACCTTTATATCGATATCGTTCAAATCCACCTTCTACCCCAGACATCTGTAACTGCTCATTTCGTTCATACACTATGTCATCGCCTTCTTCCCGCACATGCACAAGTGAACACAGAATGGAACCCGGTTCAGTCATCGCATAGTAGTACTCGTGGTAATACCCCGTGTGAGCCTTCAGTTCTGGTGAGGATTGTTTGCGCAGGTGTTTCAAAACTCTTTGTGACACTGTTTCTTCAAAGAAGAGCCTGGCTTTGCTGGTTTTTACGCCAATCAATGCAATGAACTGCTCGCTTGGCAGGCGCATTTCAAATTCTTCCACACCAAAAAAATCGCAAATCCGCTTGAGGTTAAAAGGTGCGGGCATACTATTCCCACAAAGATACTTATTAAATTGCCCACGATTAATACGAACCTTCCTACAGACCTCTGCGACAGATCTGTAGTGACTACACAGAAACCTCAAGTTTGCGGAAAAAAATTCACACATAAATCACTCAGCAAGGAACCCAGGAGAACTCACCATAGCAGCAACTAGCATCACATTTGAGCAACTTGCGAAATTGCATCGGATGAAATATGGCTGGATATTACGACTCCTGAAAGGCTTCAGGACTGGCGACACCATTAATTCGCCAGCACTAACAAAGCAAGGAGCTTGGAATGCTAGACATCATCAACGACTTTCTGTCAGGTAAGGTATTAATACCTTTAGTGCTTGGCCTGGGAAGCTACTTCACTGTCCGATCCGGATTTGTTCAGTTGAGGTATTTCCCCCATATGTTTGGCGTATTACTCGGCAGTTGGCGCGGCAACAGCCATCACTTGAGTTCATTTCAGGCGCTTATGCTCAGCCTTGCCGGGCGAGTCGGCACGGGAAATATCGTCGGTGTCGGGATCGCGGTAAGCATGGGCGGGCCCGGCGCAGTGTTCTGGATGTGGATGACTGCTCTTCTGGGTATGTCGAGCAGTTTCTTCGAATGTACGCTGGGACAACTCTATAAGCGTAGCGATGGCAAAGGCCTCTACCGAGGGGGCCCGTCCTGGTACATCCAGCACGGTCTGGACAAGCGCTGGCTCGGCATGATCGCAGCCGTACTATTGCTGGTGACTTTTGGGTTTGCGATCAACGGCCTCGAATCGCATGCGGTATCGCATTCACTAAAAGATGCGTTTGGCGTGGCGCCGATCTGGTCAGGGCTCGGACTTGCGCTGTTGCTGGGGGTCGTTTTCATTGGCGGGATAAAGCGCATAGCGGCAGTTGCTGACCTTCTGGTACCTATTAAAGTTCTCGCCTACATCAGCGTGACGGCCTACGTAATGGTTCTGCAGTTCGACCAGGTTCCGGCGATGCTCATGACCATTATCAACAGCGCGTTCGGGCTGGATGAGGCCTTTGGCGGGCTGGTGGGCAGCGCAATCATCATGGGGGTGAGACGCGGAGTGTTCTCCAACGAGGCCGGACTGGGAAGCGCTCCCAATGTCGCATCAGTAGCGAAGATCGGCCACCCGGTTGCACAAGGCGTCGTACAAGCCCTGAGTGTCTTCATCGATACATTCATAATCTGCACCTGTACCGCGCTACTGATTTTGCTATCGGGTTTCTACACACCAGGATTTGAAGGTGACGGGATTGCGCTGGCACAAAATTCGCTCGCCGCCGTCGTTGGGGAATGGGGACGGATGTTTATCAGCGTCGTGCTTGCGCTCTTCGTATTCACGGCGATGCTTTACAACTATTACCTGGGAGAAAACAGCTTGCGGTTCATCTTGGGTGAGCCTCGAAAGACGCTGCTTTTGTACCGTGCGCTGGTATTGATTTTAGTGTACTGGGGCTCCGTCGAAGACCTGTCCACTGTTCTGGCGTTTGCAGACATCACCATGACGCTGCTCGCGCTTGTTAACCTGATAGCAATGTTCTTGCTCTTCAACATCAGCATGCGTGTTGTGCGCGACTACGACGAACAACGCCGTGCCGGAATCAAGAAGCCCATTTTCGACTCAAGTAAATTCCCGGATCTGGATATCGATCTTTTGGCCTGGCCGCCGGGATATAGCTGCCCAGACATAAATACTCATAGCGAGAACGTTATTTCTTCGAGCACCAGTAAACAGACTGCCAAACGTTAAACAGAACATGCAAAGTCATTAAATCAATTAATGGCTTTGCAGCTACTACATCAAATCCACCTAAAAATAAAATCTCAAGAACCCTGCTTTCTTCGAGCCGTCACGCCCAGAACAAACAGAAGGAGTTTATCCCATGAATCGCTTTTACCCCCTCAAAGCAAATGCAACTGATACGCCGACATACTTTATAGACTCACATGCCACACCCCATCAGTTATTTGAAGATGCCTGTTTCAGAATCCGCGCTTCCGCAGGTCTTTTGGAGGCCTTCACATTAGTCACCCTCAAGGGCACTAACGATTCTGATTTTTATAAACTAATACTTCCAGCGTACGTGCTACTTCAGGACGGCGTCGACACACTGGAACAGATCACCTTCAAAGGAGGCGTCATTCATGTATAAAATCGTAACCCAAGAAATGCTCAGAGCTGCTTTGGTTAAAGCAGTTGAAATCAATCTGATACCCAAACACTCCCTGCTGGCCGATTATTTAAAAAGCGGGGCACAACTCGAACAAGTCATTCAAGCTGCACTTGAGGCGCAACCGAAAATAGCTAAATTTTGTGGACTGAGATGCATGGCCTCAGAGGATCTTTCACCCGAGAGCAAAAAAGCGCTGGCAATCCCCACCACTGATATGCGCCACTAGCGCCATTGATTTTTACCGCGCCACAGCGCGGCGCACCTGGAGACCGTTTATGAGCGAGAGTGTGTTTGCCGATCGCATCGTGCAGAACCTGCTCGACACCGACTTCTACAAACTGACGATGATGCAGGCGGTGCTGCACAACTACCCCAACGTTGAAGTCGAATGGGAATTCCGTTGCCGCAACAGCGAGGATCTGCGCCCGTACCTGGCCGAGATCCGCTATCAGATCGAGCGTCTGGCCGAACTGAGCCTGAGCGCCGATCAACTGAATTTCCTTGAGCGTATCTCTTTCCTGAAACCGGACTTCCTGCGATTCCTCGGTCTGTTCCGCTTCAACCTGCGCTACGTGCACACCGGCATCGAGAACGGCGAGCTGTTCATCCGCCTGCGCGGGCCGTGGCTGCATGTGATCCTCTACGAAGTGCCGCTGCTGGCGATCGTCAGCGAAGTGCGCAACCGCTATCGCTACCGCGAAACCGTGCTCGAACAGGCGCGCGAGCAGCTCTATCGCAAATTCGACTGGCTGACCGCCAACGCCTCGGCCGACGAATTGTCGCAACTGCAAGTAGCCGATTTCGGCACCCGCCGCCGGTTTTCATACCGCGTGCAGGAAGAAGTGGTGAACGTGCTCAAGCACGATTTCCCCGGGCGTTTCGTCGGCACCAGCAACGTACACCTGTCGCGCGAACTCGACATGAAACCACTGGGCACCATGGCCCACGAATGGATCATGGCCCACCAGCAACTCGGCCCACGGTTGATCGACAGCCAGATCGCCGCGCTCGACTGTTGGGTGCGTGAGTACCGGGGTTTGCTGGGGATCGCCCTCACCGACTGCATTACCACCGATGCGTTTCTCGGCGATTTCGATCTGTTCTTCGCCAAGCTGTTCGACGGTTTACGCCACGACTCCGGGGATCCGGTGGTGTGGGGCGAAAAATGCATCGCGCATTACCACAAGCTCGGCATCGACCCGATGAGCAAGACGCTGGTGTTCTCCGACAGCCTGACCCTGCCCAAGTCGCTGCAGATCTTCCGCGCGCTGCACGGTCGGATCAACGTCAGCTTCGGCATTGGCACTAACCTCACCTGTGACATTCCGGGTGTCGAACCGATGAGCATCGTGCTTAAAATGACTGCCTGCAACGGCCAACCGGTGGCGAAGATCTCCGACGAGCCAGGCAAGTCCCACTGCAAAGACCCGAATTTCGTCGCCTACTTGCGACACGTGTTCCAGGTTCCTGCCGATTCCAGTTCATCTAGCAAGGAGTGAATTCATGCAAGCCGTACAGCGTGAGATTGCTGAACAGCTCAAAGTGCAACCGCCGTTCGCTGACTACAAAGCCCTGCAGGCCGAAGTCGCCCGGCGCATCGCCTTTATTCAGGATTGTCTGGTCAATTCCGGGCTCAAGACGCTGGTGCTCGGCATCAGCGGCGGCGTCGATTCGCTGACCGCAGGCCTGTTGGCCCAGCGCGCGATGCGTGAGCTGCGCGACCAGACCGGCGATAACAGCTACAAATTCATCGCCGTGCGCCTGCCGTACGAAACTCAGTTCGACGAGCATGACGCCCAAGCCTCGGTGGATTTCATCGCCCCGGACGAACGCCACACCGTCAACATCGGCCCGGCCGTGAAGTCGCTGGCCAGCGAAGTCGCCGCGTTCGAAGGCAAACACGCAGTATCGGTGGACTTCGTGCTCGGCAACACCAAGGCGCGGATGCGCATGGTCGCTCAATACACCATCGCCGGCGCAGCGCACGGCCTGGTGATCGGCACTGACCACGCGGCGGAAGCGGTGATGGGCTTCTTCACCAAATTCGGCGACGGCGCCTGCGATCTGGCACCGCTGAGCGGTCTGGTGAAAAATCAGGTGCGCGCGATTGCCCGCAGCTTCGGCGCGCCGGAATCGCTGGTCGAGAAAGTCCCAACGGCGGATCTTGAAGATTTGTCGCCGGGCAAACCGGACGAAGCGTCGCATGGCGTGACGTATGCCGAGATTGATGCGTTCCTGCACGGCGAGCCGGTGCGCGAGGAAGCCATCAAAATCATTGTCGACACCTACAACAAAACCCATCACAAACGTGTGATGCCATTCGCCCCATAAGTCGCGGCGGAGCCTGTAGGAGCTGTCGAGTGAAACGAGGCTGCGATCTTTTGATCCTGATCTTCAAAACCAGATCAAAAGATCGCAGCCTTCGGCAGCTCCTACAGAAAGCAAAAAGCGTCCCAAGGGACGCTTTTTTATTGACTCGATAACCTCTGTTGAATTCAGGACGCGACAACTCGAACAGTCCAAGGGTCGGATAATCGACCATTATCAGACTTGATCCTGAAGGTATGAACCTTCTCTGCCAAATCATAAGCCGTCACTGTGAAAACTCCATTCGAGTCTGCATGGATCGAAGCCACGTCATTGTCGTAGTCAGAGAGAAACCCTTTTTCATTCGGATTTGCCGTGCCAACAAACGTCACCGTCTTAGCGGTTGTTTTTTCCTGGTTTCCAAGCAGCTTCAAATTTGAATCGATGACGAACTGGATCGCAAGCGGAGCTGACTCTTTGACCTCGATAACCCAAGGTCGGGATAAAACTTCATCAGGCCCAAGCACGGTAAACTGGTGGAGCCCTGTCACCAGGTGCTGAACCAAGGCGCTCCAATGGCTGTTACCGCCCACTGCAAGCGTTTGAAGATAATTCCCGTTATCGAAAAGTTTCACTTCCGTGTGGCTCCTCCCAAAGCCAACGAAGTTCAACTCGGTATCACGTGTGAACCCGCCTCTTTCGATTGGATTGCCATTGCTGTCGTTAACCCAATCAATGTCTGCTTCCGTGGCCTTGCCAATGTAAACACGCCAGACATCCGACTTATGACCATCCATTGTTTGAACGGTATATGCATGCTCCCCCGCTGCCTCATCGGGTAAAAAGGCACTGAAATGGCAGTATTCGTCCACCCATACGGCGGGGTGCGTCCCAACTCCGTTATCAAGAATTTGCGCGTACTGGCTTGGTTGAGCCGATCCAACGAATGACAAATCAGAATTATCGGTTACGCCACCATTGTCGATGGGCTCGCCCTTACCATTGGTGATGCTTTCAATTCGAGTCGAGCTCACTTTCGCGATCTTATCCAGCGAGCTAATCGAAGTACGCGGGTGGGGAAATTTCTCTTGATCGGTCATACGAAAACTCCTTTTTCGGAATGGATGCGCCCGGTGATGCGAGTGCGTACCCATCAGACTCAGGATCAAGATTTGTGTCTACTGTCAGAAATTACAGGTATCGATGCTTTTCCGACCAGTGGGCCATGCTTGATGTTTCACTAAAAACACCCAGTCCAGCCACAAAAAAACGCCGCGGCGATAACCTCGCAGCGGCGTTTTTTTAAAGCTTAAGCGGCTGATTACTTCAGCGTCACAGTGCCTTTCATCATCGAGATGTGGCCTGGGAACGAGCAGAAGAAGCCGTATTTTTCAGCGGCGTCCAGCTTCGATACGTCGAAGGTCAGCGAATCGGTTTCTTTGGCGCCGATGATTTTGGTGTGGGCGATTACGCGAGCGTCGCCGTCTTTCAGGTAGTTCTTGTCGATGCCGGCGGCCAGGCCGTCGGTGGCGATTGGCTGCATGTCAGCTTCTTTGCTGATCACCAGGTTATGGCCCATGACGTTCTTCGGCAGGCTGCCGGAGTGGGTCAGTTCGACGGTGAAGGTTTTGCAGCTCTTGTCGATCACGATTTCCTTGGTGTTGAAGGACATCTGATCGGTGGAGTCAACGGTGGTTTTGCACTCGGCAGCCATCAATTGGCTGCTGGCCAGCGCCAGCAGGGATACCGCAACAACTTTGGAAAACATGGTGAATCTCCAAGGCAGGGTTAACAAAAACACTAATGGTGGAAAGACTGCCTGAAATCTTCGCAAGTTCCTATGACTTGCGTCAAAAATTGTATACAACTTTCAGGCTATGACACTCATCGACACAATCTAACGGCCAGAATTCCCGCCCCGCCCTATGATCGGCGCATCTACTGAAACGGAGTGCCTGTCATGTTCTTTAACGGTCTGTTGTGCAGTTTGCTCGCCGCCTACGCCTGTGGCGCCAGCGGTACCTTTGAAACACCGGAACGCGAAGTTTAGCCCTTGGATCGAGGCGTGCCAGCCATTACCCTGTGTCGGATTGACCCAGGAGAAAAGCATGTCTCTGAAATCCGTTTGTGTATTTTGCGGTGCCAACGCCGGTACTGATCCGGCTTACACCGAAGCGGCCGTTGCATTAGGCAGAGCCCTCGCCGAGCGTAAACTGACGCTGGTTTACGGCGGTGGCGCCGTGGGTTTGATGGGGATTGTCGCCGACGCCGCGCTGGCCGCTGGTGGCGAAGTGATCGGCATCATTCCGCAGAGCCTGATGGACAAGGAAATCGGTCACAAAAGCCTGACACGTCTGGAAGTGGTCGACGGCATGCATGCGCGCAAGGCGCGGATGGCGGAGCTCAGTGATGCGTTCATCGCCCTGCCCGGCGGCCTCGGCACGCTGGAAGAATTGTTTGAAGTCTGGACCTGGGGCCAGCTCGGCTATCACGGCAAACCGCTGGGTCTGCTCGAAGTGAACGGTTTTTACAGCAAACTCACTGCTTTTCTTGACCACATCGTCGGCGAAGGCTTCGTTCGCGCGCCACACCGTGACATGCTGCAAGTGAGCGAATCGCCGCAAACGCTGCTCGACGCCCTGGATAACTGGAAGCCGACCGTCACGCCAAAGTGGGTCGATCAAAAACCCGGTTAACCCTCGGACGTCGATACAGGGCAGAATACGCGCCGCTCAACCTCACCTTCGACCTAGAGGAACGCCCATGGCCAAACCCAATTACTCCTTCGCCAAACGTCAACGCGACTTGGCAAAGGAACAGAAGAAAGAGGAAAAGCTTCAGCGCAAGAAGCAAACCGCTGAAGAAGCAGCACTGAACCCTGAGGGTGAAGTGGCACCGGAAGATGATGTTGATGCAACCGAAGCACCGAAAGATCAGGCGCCTGACGCCTGAACCCCACCGGGTTTGATGATCGAATCAGACCCTGCGGATTTGTGACGGGGCTGGCGGTTTCACTGCCGGCCCTCACAGCCCCACTTGCCGAAACACCCCAATTCCCCTTGTAGGAGTGAGCCTGCTCGCGATAGCGGTGTGCCAGTTGAAATATTTGCTGCTGACACACCGATATCGCGAGCAGGCTCACTCCTACAGTTTGATCTGCGTTAATCCAGTGGCATTACGGTGACGCGCACTTCCGGATCGTGGTTGCCGCCGCCGAGGATCACCCCGCGTAGCGGCGAAACATCTGAAAAGTCCCTGCCCCACGCCAGCGTGATGTGCTCCAGCGCCGGCTGCACGTTATTGGTCGGATCGAAATCCACCCAGCCCAGCACCGGACAAAACACCGACACCCAAGCATGCGAGGCATCGGCGCCGATCAGGCGTGGCTGCCCCGGTGGCGGCTGAGTCAGCAGATAACCACTGACATAACGCGCAGCCAAACCTCGCGAGCGCACACACGCCAGCATCAAGTGCGCGAAGTCCTGACACACCCCGCGCCGCCGCTCCAGCACTTCTACCAGCGGCGTCGCCACTTGGGTCGCTTCGGCATCGAAGGTGAATTCGCTGAAAATCTTCTGCATCAACGCCTGCACACCGAGCATCAATGGCTGCCCCGCAGGGAAACAACTTTGCGAGAACTCGACGAAGCTGCGTTTCAAATGCACATACGGTGACTGGAAGCGGTATCGACACGCCTCAAGTATCTCCGCGGACAACGGCAGGCTGCTGTAGGTCAGCGCATCGCGGGTCTGCTCCCACGCCGGCGACTGCTTAAAATCCAGCACCGGCCGCGCCAGCACTTCCACCGTCAGCCGCGCGTTCACCTGCAATTCATCATGCGGGCGCTCGAACGCCAGTCGGGTTAGCGGATTACCGAACACATCCAGTTCATCGCGGCGCGCCGTCGGCTCCGGACTGATCAGCAATTTTTGTTCGGTGCAGCGCTGCCAAGTGCACTCGCGCGGCCATAGATGTGCCAATTGCTGCGCCAGCGACACCGGGCTGTCGTAGTGATAACAGGTGTCGTGGAGGATCTGGTAATGCGCGCTCATCAGACGGACACCGTGCGTTGGCTGACATCATCGACGTGAGCGAAATGGCGCAGCGCCAGACGATCCGACACTTGCCCGCTGGCCTCGGCAATCTCTTGGAGCAGATCCGCCAGACCATTGAGCGCGGCGCGCACGCTGGTTTCACCGAACAGCGGATTTTCCAGACAGCTCAGATCGAAACGCGCCAGCCGCTCGACCAATTGCGGCAGCCCAGCCTCCCGCGGCGCACCGAAATCCTCGTTCAGGCGCTTCAACGTGCGCGTCACCAGTTTCAGCTGGAACAACACCGCGTGCGGGTTCTGCTCATCCAGCAGCAACAGATCCAGCACCGGGATCAATTGCGCCACCGCCAGATACCGTGAGCGATAGGTGATGCTGCTGTTACCCAGTTCCAGTAGCCATTCCAGCCCCGACTGATCGAAAGCGCCGGCGCCGCGCAAAAATGCCGCGAGACTGCTGCTGAGGAATTGCAGACGTTCGATGCGCCGGCCAATCATCAGAAATCGCCAACCCTCATCGCGGGTCATGTCGTCGAGGGCAAACCCAGACAGCGCCGCCAGCGACATCACCAGTCGGTTGAGAAAATCCAGCAACTCGCCGAAGTCCGGCTCGTCGGTATCCAGCTCCATCGCTTCGCGCTGCAACTCGACCAGCGCCTGCCAGTTCTCCCGCGAAAGTTTGCCGCGCACCTGCGAAGCCGCCCACTGCAAGCGTTGCAGGTTGGAGCGCAGGCTGAATGACCAATCTTCGCCGAGCAATGCCGCCAAAAGGCGTTCAGGCAATTCGCCTTCGTCCGGCAATAGCGCCAGCCGTTCACCCAGATCGACCGCAGCCTGCAACGCTTGCGGGTCATCGCCGTCGACATATCGCGCGAGCATGATGCGCAGCAAGCGCGCACTGTCGTCGCAGCGCTCGCAATAACGGCCGAACCAGAACAGGTTTTCCACCACCCGCGACGGCAAATAGGGATCGCGGCGGACGAGGTCATGTACGCCGACACTACGCTGAGTTTTCCACTGCTCACCGCTCGGCGGTCGTTCGCCCAGCACCCAGGTGTCCTTGCTCGCGCCGCCGCGCTGCATCGACACCACTTCGGCATCGGCCTCGGCGGCCACTCGGGTCAGGCCACCGGGCAGCACGCGATAACCGTCGCGACTGGCCACGGTATACATGCGCATGCCGATCGCCCGAGGTTGCAACTGACCGTTTTCAGCCTGCCAGATAGGCGCGTGGGACAGCTGAGCCAATTCTTGCGCGACGTAGGCGTAAGGTCGCGCCTGCATGCGCTCGGCCAGCGCATGACGCTGTTTTTCACTCAGATCACGACCAAACACGGGTGTGAAGGTTTGCGAGGGGAATGCCGGTTTGATCAACAGTTCCGGAAGTTTCTCCAACGCCTGCGCCAACACCGGCGCCTCGCCGCACCACCACGTGGCAATCGATGGCAGGATCAGTTCTTCGCCGAACAGGTATTGATTGATCTTCGGCAGAAACCCCAGCAACCCCGGCGATTCCAGTACGCCGCTACCCAACGCATTAGTCACCAGCACACGGCCCTGACGCACGGCTTCAAGCAATCCGGGCACGCCGAGTGCCGAGTCCGTGCGCAGCTCCAGCGGGTCGCAGAAATCGTCGTCGAGCCGGCGCATGATCGCGTGTACCCGACGCAGGCCGCTGAGGGTTTTCAGGTAGACCGTGGCATCGCGCACGGTCAGGTCGCCGCCCTCGACCAGTGGATAACCGAGCTGGCGAGCCAGGTACAAATGTTCGAAATAGCTTTCGTTGAAACGCCCAGGCGTCAGCAACACGATCAGCGGCGCGTCATCGTCGCAGGGCGCCTGACGGGCCATGGTTTCCTGCAACGTACGAAAAAAACCGGCCAGATGCTGCACCTTCAGGTCGCGGTACAACTCGGGGAAAGCACGGGAAACGATGGTGCGGTTTTCCAGCGCATAACCGGCACCCGATGGCGCCTGAGTGCGATCGGCCGTGACCCACCAGCGGCCGTCCGGCGTGCGCGCCAGATCCACCGCGTAGAGATGCAGGAAAGCCCCTTCCGGTGGCGCAATGCCCTGGCACGGCCAGAGAAAATTGTTGTGGCCGAAGACCAGTTCCGCCGGCAGCAACCCCTCACTGATCAGCTTTTGTGGGCCATAAAGATCCGCCAGCACAGCATTGAGCAGACGCGCACGCTGAGCGATCCCGGCCGACAACTGCTGCCATTCATCCGCCGCAATCACATGGGGCAGCAGATCCAGTTCCCACGGCCGATCTGCGCCTTTGGGGTCGGCATAGACGTTATAGGTGACGCCGTTTTCCTGAATTTGCCGCGCCAGCAACGCTTGCCGCTGCAGCAATTGCGCCGGGCTGCTGCGCTGCAACTGATCGAACAGCCGCTGCCAATGCGGGCGCACCGCTCCACTGCCGTCGAGCAGTTCGTGATAAGTGCCCGCCGTGAGCGGGTAGCGGTCTAGCAGGTCAGGCATGGAAAGCTCGGCAGACAGCAAGGAACGGTCAGACTAACGCAGGCACATGACGCCCGGATATACGAAAAATCTAAGCGTCGCGTACGATTTGGAAACGTCGTAAATCGATTGTCATCGGTAGCTC
This sequence comes from Pseudomonas sp. NPDC088429, assembly GCF_044753305.1. Lineage (NCBI taxonomy): Bacteria > Pseudomonadati > Pseudomonadota > Gammaproteobacteria > Pseudomonadales > Pseudomonadaceae > Pseudomonas > Pseudomonas sp. NPDC088429. The sequence goes on from NZ_JBIVMX010000016.1 coordinate 93,404, forward strand.
GTCAGTGATTTCCACCTTCGGTATAGGAAGTTTCCCCGGCGTGTGTCCGACGCGGAAGAATCGCGCCATACGCCGGCTCTCCGCTTCGTTAGCGTTAACCGGCAGCGTCTCGTAATTACGCCCGCCGGGATGCGCGACGTGGTACTGACAACCGCCCAGTGATCGACCCATCCAGGTGTCGAGCAGGTCGAATACCAGCGGTGCATGTACGGGTATCGTCGGTTGCAGGCAGTTGGCCGGTTGCCAGGCGCGGTAACGCACACCGGCGACAAATTCGCCGACGCGCCCGGTCGGGTGCAACGGCACCGCGATGCCATTACAGGTCAGCAGATAACGCTGCGGCGGCAAGCCTTTTACCTTGACCTGCAAACGCTCCAGCGATGAATCGACATAACGCACCGTGCCGCCCGCCGCGCCCTCCTCGCCCAGCACATGCCACGGTTCCAGCGCCTGGCGCAGTTCCAGTTCGATGCCATTGACGGCGTAATCGCCGACCTTGGGAAAACGAAACTCCAGATGCGCCGCGAACCATTCCGCCCGCAGTGGATAACCGGCGTTGTTCAGTTCGACGATGACGTCGGCGAAGTCCTGCTCGATAAAGTGCGGCAACAGGAAGCGATCGTGCAACTCAGTGCCCCAGCGCGCCAGTTTCGGCGGCGCATACGGTTCGCGCCAGAATCGTGCGACCAGCGCCCGCAGTAATAATTGTTGAGCGAGGCTCATGCGTGCGTGGGGCGGCATTTCAAAGGCGCGCAACTCCAACAAGCCGAGACGCCCGGTGGCGCCATCCGGCGAATACAGTTTGTCGATGCAGAACTCGGCACGATGAGTGTTGCCGGTGACGTCGATCAGCAAGTTGCGCAGCAATCGATCGACCAGCCACGGTGCGCATTCCTCGCCCGGCTCCGGCATCTGCGCGAAAGCGATTTCCAGTTCGTACAAAGCATCATTGCGAGCCTCATCGACGCGTGGCGCCTGTGAGGTCGGGCCGATGAACAATCCGGAAAACAGGTACGACAGCGATGGATGGTTGTGCCAGTAACTGATCAGGCTGCGCAGCAGATCCGGACGACGCAGGAACGGTGAATCCGCCGGCGTCGCGCCGCCGAGCACAAAGTGATTGCCGCCGCCGGTACCGGTGTGGCGGCCGTCGATCATGAATTTCTCGGTGGTCAGGCGGGTTTGCCGCGCTTCCTCATAAAGGAACTCGGTGCGCTCGACCAACTCGTCCCATGTCGCCGATGGCTGCACGTTGACCTCGATCACGCCCGGATCGGGGGTGATGCGGAAGTTGCTCAGGCGTTGATCGCTAGGCGGCTCGTAGCCTTCCAGCAAGACCGGACAATGCAGTTCTTCGGCGGTGGCTTCGATGGCCGCGACCAGTTCCAGATAATCTTCGACCCGTTCCAGCGGTGGCATGAACAGGTACAAACGCCCTTCGCGGGCTTCGGCACAGAACGCGGTGCGGGTCAGCCAATCGGCGGATTCGTCGATTTTTGGCGTGCGCTCATCAGACGTCGCCGGTTCGCCGTGAAGGTTGAGTTGGGTGGTTTGCGGCAGCTCGGGAAAATCCTGATTTGGATCCTGTGGATGAATAAACGGGTACTCGGCGGCTTTCACCCACGGCTGCGAACCGAGCGGCAGGCGATAACCCAGCGGTGAATCACCCGGCACCAGACGGCAATGATCATCGCGCAGGTACCAACGCCCGCTCTGCCATTGATCACCCTTGGCTGTACGCGCTAACGGCAGCACTTGGCCGATCACCTTGTTCAGGCCCTGACTGAAGACTTTGCGCAGGCGTGCGCGCTCCAGCGGCTCCTCCAGACGCGAGTCTTCGGCGCTGACGTTGCTCGGCAACGTGCCCTCGCGCCAGAGGTAATAGAAGTTATCTTCGTAGGCCGGGAACACAAAACGTGTAGGCAATTTCAGGCGTTCGGCGACACTGGCGAGGAAACGCCCGGCCAATTCACCTGTGGCGCCGTAATCCTGCTGCTCGTCAGCGATCAGCGCATCGTTGTGCCAGACCGGCACGCCGTCGCGGCGCCAGTAGCAGTTGAGCGACCAGCGCGGCAGTTGTTCGCCCGGATACCACTTGCCCTGACCGAAATGCACCAGGCCCTTCGGTGCGTAGTGTTTGCGCATGCGCTGGAACAATTCCGCAGAGAGACGGCGCTTGTCCTCGCCCAATGCAGCGGTGTTCCACTCGGCGCCGTCCGGGTCATCGATGGACACGAACGTCGGCTCGCCGCCCATGGTCAGGCGCACGTCATCGGCTAACAGGTCAGCATCGATCTGCCGGCCCAGCGCTTGAATCGCCAGCCATTGCTCATCGGTGTAAGGCTTGGTGACGCGCGGCGCCTCCCAGATCCGCTCCACCGACATTTCGTGGCTGAACACGCATTCGCAGGGTTCGACCAAACCACTGATTGGCGCCGCCGAGGACGGATCGGGACTACAGGCCAACGGGATATGCCCTTCACCGGCGAACAACCCTGACGTCGCATCAAGGCCGATCCAGCCGGCGCCCGGCAAATACACTTCGCACCAGGCGTGCAGGTCGGTGAAATCCACTTCAGTGCCGGACGGGCCGTCGAGGCTTTTCACATCGGCGGTCAGTTGAATCAGATAACCGGATACAAACCTCGCGGCCAGCCCGAGGTTGCGCAGCAGTTGCACCAGCAACCACGCCGAGTCGCGGCAAGAGCCTGAGGCGTGTTCGAGGGTGTGCTCCGGGGTTTGCACGCCCGGTTCCATGCGGATCAGGTAGCCGATGTCTTCGCTGAGGCGCTGGTTGAGTGCGACGAGGAAGTCCACCGCTGGCAGCGGCGTGCGGTCGATGGCGTCCAGATAGGCTCTGAATTTCGGCGTCAGTGGCAGGGTTTCGAGATACGGCGCTAACTCTTTGCGTTCGTCCGGGGCGTAGGCGAAAGGGATTTTCTCGGCGTAGGGCTCAAGGAAAAAATCGAAGGGATTGAACACGGCCATTTCGGCCAGCAGATCGACCTCGATGCGCAACTCGTCGGTTTTTTCCGGGAAGACCAGCCGCGCGAGGTAGTTGCCCTGCGGGTCTTGCTGCCAGTTGATGAAATGCTGCTCGGGCGAGACTTTCAGCGCATACGACAAAATCCGCGTGCGACTGTGGGCAGCCGGGCGCAGGCGAACGATCTGCGGGCCGAGTTCGACAGCGCGGTCGTAGCGGTAATGCGTGACGTGATGCAATGCGACATGAATCGACACGGCGTGCCTCCTGCGAGCCTAAGCGTATTCGAAAGCGCGCAAGACTTATGCCATGCAGAGGCCTGGGCGCTTTCCCGGAATGCTTAGGGCAGTACAGCACCAAAATCGGGCGATGCGGGGAAATGGTTAGGCGAAGTTGCGCCTAAATGTGGCGAAGATCAAAAGATCGCAGCCTGCGGCAGCTCCTACAGGGAAACGCGAATCCCACTGTAGGAGCTGCCGCAGGCTGCGATCTTTTGACTCAAAAAAAACGCCAACCCGAAGGTTGGCGTTTGCTTTAGCGCGGTACGACCGGCTTGCGGGTCGGTTTCGGCCCTTTGCCTTTCGCGGCGTCTTTACGCTCTTTCGCAGCCTGTTGGTTGCGGGCAAATGCCGCCGCCTTGGCCTGCTCTCGCTTGTCCCAAGGATTACCACCGTCACTGGCACGCGGCGGCAGACCGGTGTGCTGGGTGAGGATCTTGGTGGTCTTCTCTTTGCCTTCTTTCGCCACTTTATGGCTGCCAGCCGGCGTCGAGTTCTTGCGACGGGCGCTCTGGTAGCTGTCGGTGGTCGGCTGGTGCGTCGGGATCAGTTGATCCTTGCCCGAACCGATCAGGTCGCCGCGACCCATGCGGATCAGCGCTTCACGCAGCATCGGCCAGCCTTTCGGGTCGTGATAACGCAAGAACGCCTTGTGCAGACGACGCTGCTCTTCGCTCTTGACGATATTCACGCCGTCACTCTTGTAAGTGACCTTGCGCAGCGGGTTCTTGCCCGAGTGATACATCGCGGTGGCGGTGGCCATCGGCGACGGGTAGAACGCTTGCACCTGGTCGGCGCGGAAGCCGTTGCCCTTGAGCCACAGGGCCAAGTTCATCATGTCTTCGTCGGTGGTGCCCGGGTGGGCGGCGATGAAGTACGGAATCAGGTACTGCTCTTTGCCCGCTTCCTTGGTGTACTTCTCGAACATGCGCTTGAACTTGTCATAGCTGCCGATGCCCGGTTTCATCATCTGGTTGAGCGGACCTTCCTCGGTGTGTTCCGGGGCGATCTTCAGGTAACCGCCGACGTGGTGGGTCACCAGCTCTTTGACGTACTCCGGCGACTCGACCGCGAGGTCGTAGCGCAGGCCGGAGGCAATCAGAATCTTTTTCACACCCGGCAAGGCACGGGCGCTGCGGTAAAGCTGAATCAGCGACGAGTGGTCGGTGTTCAGGTTCGGGCAGATGCCCGGGAATACGCAGGACGGCTTGCGGCACGCGGATTCGATTTCCGGCGTTTTGCAGGCGATGCGGTACATGTTCGCGGTCGGGCCACCGAGGTCGGAGATGACGCCGGTGAAGCCTGGCACCTTGTCGCGGATCTCTTCGATCTCGCGAATGATCGACTCTTCGGAACGGTTCTGGATGATCCGGCCTTCGTGCTCGGTGATCGAGCAGAAGGTGCAGCCACCGAAGCAGCCGCGCATGATGTTCACCGAGAAACGGATCATGTCGTAGGCAGGGATCTTCTCCTTGCCGTACGCCGGGTGCGGAACACGTGCGTAAGGCATGCCGAACACGTAGTCCATTTCTTCGGTGGTCATCGGAATCGGCGGCGGGTTGAACCAGACGTCGACTTCGCCATGCTTCTGTACCAGCGCGCGGGCGTTGCCCGGGTTGGTTTCGAGGTGCAGCACGCGGTTGGCGTGGGCATAAAGCACCGCATCACCGCGGACTTTTTCCATCGACGGCAGGCGGATCACGGTCTTGTCACGAGTCATGCGCGGGCTGGCCAGAATCTGTACAACCTTGGCTTCCTGCGGATCGTCGACCGGGCCCTTTTCCTGTTCAATGGCGCAGGCCTGGGTGTCCTGGGTGTTCACGTACGGGTTGATGATCTTGTCGACCTTGCCCGGACGGTCGATGCGCGTCGAGTCCACTTCGTACCAGCCTTGCGGCGTGTCACGACGGATGAACGCGGTGCCACGCACGTCGGTGATGTCTTCGATCTTGTGGCCGTAGGACAGACGCTGGGCGACTTCGACAATCGCGCGCTCGGCGTTGCCGTACAGCAGAATGTCGGCGCAGGCGTCGATCAGGATCGAGTTACGCACGCGATCCTGCCAATAATCGTAATGGGCGATGCGGCGCAGGGAGGCTTCGATGCCACCGAGAACGATCGGCACATTTTTGTAGGCTTCTTTGCAGCGCTGGCTGTAAACCAGGCTCGCGCGATCCGGACGTTTGCCGGCCATACCGCCCGGTGTATAGGCGTCGTCGGAACGGATTTTTTTGTCGGCGGTGTAGCGGTTGATCATCGAGTCCATGTTGCCGGCCGCGACGCCGAAGAACAGGTTCGGCTCGCCGAGCTTCTTGAAGTCGTCTTTGGACTGCCAGTTTGGCTGGGCGATGATCCCGACGCGGAAGCCTTGCGACTCCAGCAGCCGGCCGATGATCGCCATGCCGAACGACGGGTGATCGACGTAGGCATCACCGGTGACGATGATGATGTCGCAGGAATCCCAGCCAAGCTCATCCATCTCCTCCCTGCTCATCGGCAGGAATGGCGCTGGCCCGAAACATTCGGCCCAGTACTTTGGATAGTCAAATAACGGCTTGGCTGCTTGCATGTCGATAACCGGTGTTGGCTTTCATTGAATTTCGCGGGCGCGGAATATAGCACAAATTTTGACCAATTCCGACGGCTGTGGTCGGAAATTGTGCCGACGCCATTCGCGAGCAGGCTCGCTCCCACATTTGAACGCATTCCAAATGTGGGAGCGAGCCTGCTCGCGAAGAGGCCAGATCAGGCGCCGAAGATTACTCGTCGTCGTCGAAGTTATAGCTGCCCGGCGCAAGGTTTTCGAAACGGGTGTACTTACCGATAAACGCCAGGCGGATAAAGCCGATTGGCCCGTTCCGTTGCTTACCGATAATGATTTCGGCGATGCCTTTATGCTCGGTCTCCGGGTGATACACCTCGTCGCGGTACACGAACATGATCACGTCAGCATCCTGCTCGATCGCTCCGGATTCCCGGAGGTCGGAGTTGATCGGGCGTTTGTTCGGCCGCTGCTCGAGGGAACGGTTGAGCTGCGACAGCGCCACCACCGGGCAGTTGAATTCTTTGGCCAGGGCTTTCAAGGAACGCGAGATTTCAGAAATCTCGTTGGTGCGGTTGTCGCCGCCGGAACCCGGAATCTGCATCAATTGCAGGTAGTCGATCATGATCAGACCGATGTCACCGTGCTCACGCGCCAGACGCCGGGTTCGCGCACGCATTTCCGACGGACTGATACCGGCGGTGTCGTCGATGAACAGCTTGCGGTCATTGAGCAGGTTGACCGCCGAGGTCAGGCGCGGCCAGTCGTCATCTTCTAGCTGACCGGAACGCACCTTGGTCTGGTCGATGCGGCCCAGCGACGAGAGCATACGCATGACCAGCGATTCGCCTGGCATCTCGAGGGAGTACACCAGCACGGCCTTGTCGCTGCGCAGTACGGCGTTTTCCACCAGGTTCATCGCGAAGGTGGTTTTACCCATCGACGGACGGCCGGCAACGATGATCAAGTCAGCTGGCTGCAGGCCGCTGGTCTTCTCGTCGAGGTCGGTGTAGCCGGTGGACAGGCCGGTAATCGCGTTGTCGGTGTTGAACAGTGTGTCGATGCGGTCGATTGCCTTGGTCAGCAAATCGTTCACGCCTACCGGGCCACCGGTTTTCGGCCGGGCCTCGGCAATTGCAAAGATCTGACGCTCGGCTTCGTCGAGGATTTCCTCGGCGGTGCGCCCTTCCGGGTTGAAGGCGCTGTCGGCGATCTCGGTGCTGATGCCGATCAGTTGGCGCAACGTCGCACGCTGGCGGACGATCTGCGCATACGCCTTGATGTTGGCGACGGACGGTGTGTTTTTCGCCAGTTCGCCAAGGTAACCGAGGCCGCCCACCTGCGAGGTCTGACCTTCCTTGTCCAATTGCTCGGCAAGGGTCACGACGTCGATCGGCGAGTTCTGATCGGCCAGTTTGGCGATCGCACGGAAGATCAGGCGGTGGTCATGTCGATAGAAATCACCGTCGGAGACTTGATCGAGCACGCGTTCCCAGGCGTTGTTGTCCAGCATCAGACCACCGAGTACAGCCTGTTCGGCTTCGATGGAATGCGGCGGCACCTTCAGGGCAGCGGTTTGCAGATCGTATTGCTCGGGAGCGGAGATATCGTTCATGGCCACTTGAGTTTGGTTGAAAATCAGGAATTGCAGAAAGACAAAGGGCACGACCTGTAAACAGGATCGTGCCCGATGTTAACCGTCTGACGGGCAAGCCGCCAGCCGATCAGGTGTTGCTTAAGCTGCTACCACGACAACGCGTACGGTGGCTTCAACTTCGGCGTGCAGGTGCACAGCCACGTCGAATTCACCTACGTTGCGGATGGTGCCGTTCGGCAGACGAACTTCGCTCTTCTGCACTTCAACGCCGGAGGCGGTCAGTGCGTCAGCGATGTCGTGAGTCCCGATCGAACCGAACAGCTTGCCTTCGTCGCCAGCGGTGGCAGTGATGGTCACTTCCAGCTCGGCCAGTTGGGCAGCACGGCTTTCAGCCGATGCTTTACGGTCTGCAGCAGCTTTTTCCAGCTCGGCACGACGCTCTTCGAACGCAGCGATGTTCGCTGGGGTCGCGGCGGTAGCTTTGCCGTAAGGCAGCAGGTAGTTACGACCGTAACCGGCCTTAACGTTTACTTTGTCACCCAGGTTGCCCAGGTTGGTGACTTTTTCCAGAAGGATCAGTTGCATGTGAAAATCCTCTAACTTTTAACCTTCACCGTTCGCGCTGTCGGTGTCTTTCGACACGTGACGACCGCGAAAATCAATCAGGCTGTCGACAATGGCCAAAACCACGAGCAACGGATAGATCAGCTGCATGAACAGCAACAGCGTGACGTACAACCCCACCAGCCAGAAACCGGCCAGTCGCTTCTGCCCGACCAGCCCGTGAATCAAGGCAAGTCCGGCGAACACCAGCGGTACACTGCACAACGGCGTCAACATGGCCATCTGTGCACCGAGATTCGGGCCCAGAAGCATCAACGCCAGCAGTAACATCGCCGGCCCCAGCGGGATCCGTATGGCGCGAAACTCGCGACCAAAACCACCCGAGTTGTACAACAACGCCTGCCAATGACGCCCGACAATCAGGCTCAGCACGCTGACGATCTGCAACAACGCCGCAATCAGTCCGGTCAGGACTGGTGCAATCAGGGACGCGAAACGCGCTTGCTCATCGACCGACAATTGCTTGTAGGTCTCACCGAGAAGCGCGGGCATTACCTTGATAAGGGCCTGCGCGAGCATCTCGATCTGGGCAGCAAACGCCGCCCCGAGCACCACCGAAAACACCACTCCTATTGCCACGCTGGCCAGCAGCGTACGAACCCAGGACTCACTTGCGCGCAAAATCAACGCAAGCCCCGAAGACCCCAGCAGCACCAGAAGTGCCCGTGGATCATCGGCGTACAACCACCAGACCAAGGCCGGCAGCAGTCCCAGCAACAGAACACCGAGGGCGTCTGTCAATCCGCGCCGCAGCAGCACAAGGCTCCCGGCGGCGGCACCCAACCAATACAACAACGGCAATGTTGCACATCCGGCCACTACGAGAGTGGCCTGCATGCGGCCGCGCATGATGAACTCAGCTAAGGCACGCATGCATTCAATCCTTTGCTACTTGTCGTCTGCCGGGTCTCTGCGGCCGTGGCTGGCGGTGGAGGCCAGCAGGGCCAGGCCGCGGGCGCGCTTGATA
>NZ_JBIVMX010000017.1:0-96576 GCF_044753305.1 Pseudomonas sp. NPDC088429
ACCAAAATTAACCACAAGCCTAGCATTCGCAGCGTTCCGGCACAGACCGGGTCCATATCGAGATGATTTCTATCATGTCCTCCGCTGCATCTTTCCGCACAGAAAACGACCTGCTTGGCGCCCTCGAAGTACCGGCTCAAGCGTATTACGGCATCCAGACCCTGCGAGCGGTGAATAACTTCCGTCTCTCCGGCGTTCCGATTTCGCATTACCCGAAACTGGTTGTCGGTCTGGCAATGGTCAAACAGGCCGCTGCTGACGCCAACCGTGAGTTGGGTCATCTGAGCGAAGCCAAGCACGCTGCCATCAGCGAAGCCTGTGCCCGATTGATCCGCGGTGATTTCCACGAAGAGTTCGTGGTCGACATGATTCAAGGTGGCGCCGGTACTTCCACCAACATGAACGCCAACGAAGTGATCGCCAACATTGCTCTGGAAGCAATGGGTCACCAGAAAGGCGAGTACCAGTTCCTGCACCCGAACGACGACGTCAACATGGCGCAGTCGACCAACGACGCTTACCCGACGGCAATCCGCCTGGGCCTGTTGCTCGGTCACGACACCCTGCTGGCCAGCCTCGACAGCCTGATTCAGGCGTTCGCGGCCAAGGGCAAAGAATTCGATCACGTCCTGAAAATGGGCCGTACTCAATTGCAAGACGCCGTGCCGATGACCCTCGGCCAGGAATTCCGTGCTTTCGCCACCACCATGGGCGAAGACCTGGCCCGTCTGAAGACGCTGGCCCCGGAACTGTTGACTGAAGTGAACCTGGGCGGCACCGCGATCGGTACCGGCATCAACGCCGACCCGCGTTATCAAGCGCTGGCGGTTCAGCGTCTGGCCCTGATCAGCGGTCAACCGCTGGTTCCAGCCGCCGACCTGATCGAAGCGACTTCCGACATGGGCGCCTTTGTACTGTTCTCCGGCATGCTCAAGCGCACCGCGGTCAAGCTGTCGAAGATCTGCAACGACTTGCGTCTGCTGTCCAGCGGCCCACGCACCGGCATCAACGAAATCAACCTGCCAGCGCGTCAGCCAGGCAGCTCGATCATGCCTGGCAAGGTCAACCCGGTGATCCCGGAAGCTGTGAACCAAGTTGCTTTCCAGGTCATCGGTAACGACCTGGCGCTGACGATGGCAGCCGAAGGCGGCCAACTGCAGCTGAACGTGATGGAGCCGCTGATCGCGTTCAAGATCTTCGACTCGATCCGCCTGCTGCAACGCGCCATGGACATGCTGCGCGAGCACTGCATCGTCGGCATCACCGCCAACGAAGCGCGCTGCCGTGAACTGGTCGAGCACTCGATCGGTCTGGTCACCGCATTGAACCCGTACATCGGCTACAAAAACGCCACCCGCATCGCCGGCCTCGCCCTTGAAAGCGGCCGCGGCGTGCTGGAACTGGTGCGCGAAGAAGGTCTGCTCGACGAAGCCATGCTCGCCGACATCCTGCGCCCGGAAAACATGATTGCTCCGCGTCTGGTTCCGCTGAAAGGCTGAATCGACGCGTTACTTGTAGCACCGCTCACCAGGTCGAGGGACTAGACACCTCTCACCTTTTGAGGGCTTGGGGATTTAGTCCCCAGGCCCTTTTTTTTAACTTCTTTGCGGGCAGGACGTTAAATGTTTTGTGTATTTGATACCGCCAAGATCGCAGCCTTCGGCAGCTCCTACATGATGGATGTACACCTGTAGGAGCTGCCGAAGGCTGCGATCTTTTGATCTTGCAGCATCCTCGTTTCGTCGCTTGCACCACGACTGTGCAGACGGGCGCCGCACTGATCGGTATAGTGCCGCCCCTCTTCGCATGAGCGGTCGTCGGTAACGAGGCCATCACCCATGTGAAACCCGAACTAATAACAAACCCGCGATTTGGAACCGGGACGAAACCTTCGCCTCACCTGTTGTGCCGCGCGCAAACCGGTGTAACACGATGTTTCTCCCATCCAGCATTTGCTTACACAAAAAACAGCGAGGAAAAATCCATGCTCGAAGTCATTAACGACTTCCTCTCAGGCAAAGTACTGATCGTGCTCATTGTCGGGCTCGGTAGCTACTTCACGATTCGCTCGCGTTTCGTTCAACTGCCGCACTTCTTCCACATGTTCGCGGTGTACCGCGACAGCCTCACAGGCAGCGCCGGCCAACTCAGCTCGTTCCAGGCCCTGATGCTCAGCCTCGCCGGCCGTGTCGGTGCAGGCAACATCGCCGGTGTCGGCATTGCCGTGACCCTCGGCGGTCCGGGTGCGGTGTTCTGGATGTGGGTGACCGCACTGGTCGGCATGTCCAGCAGCTTCTTCGAATGTACTCTGGCCCAAGTCTACAAACGCGCCGATGGCGACGGTCTGTACCGTGGTGGCCCGGCCTACTACATTCAGCACGGCCTGAAGCTCAAAGGCATGGCAGTGGTGTTCTCCGTTCTGCTGCTGGTCACCTACGGCTTCGCCTTCATCGGCCTGCAGTCCTACACCGTGACCCACTCGCTACAGAACGCCTTTGAGTTCAATCCACAACACACCGGTATCGTCCTGGCGGTGCTGCTGGCCATCACCTTCCTCGGCGGCATCAAACGCATCGCTTCGGTGTCCGACCTGTTGGTACCGATCAAGACCCTGGCCTACATCGGCGTGACCCTGTACGTGATCGGCACCCAGATCGAACACGTGCCCGCCATGCTGGAAACCATCATCAAGAGCGCCTTCGGTCTCGACCCGGCCTTTGGTGGTCTGCTCGGCAGCGCCATCGTCATGGGCGTGAAGCGTGGCGTGTTCGCCAACGAAGCGGGCCTGGGCAGTGCGCCGAACGTCGCCGCCGTGGCTGCGGTGAAACACCCGGGCGCGCAAGGCGTGGTTCAGGCTTTCAGCGTGTTCCTCGACACCTTCGTGATCTGCACCTGCACCGCGCTGCTGATCCTGCTGTCGGGCTTCTACACGCCGGGTTTCGAAGGTGACGGCATCGTCCTGACCCAAAACTCGCTGGCCGCCGTGGTCGGTGACTGGGGCCGCATGTTCGTCAGCGTCGCGCTGTCGCTGTTCGTCTTCACCTGCATCCTCTACAACTACTACCTGGGCGAGAACAGCTTGCAGTTCCTCACCCGCAACCGCGCTGCGCTGATGATTTTCCGTGGCCTGGTGCTGGCGCTGGTTGTCTGGGGTTCGATGCAGGATCTGTCGACCGTGTTCGCCTTCGCCGACATCACCATGACCTGCCTGGCCTTCGTCAACCTGGTGGCCCTGGCCATGCTGTTCAAGGTCGGCATGCGCGTAATGCGCGACTACGACGAGCAGCGTCGCGCCGGCGTCAAACAGCCGGTGTTCGACTCCAGCAAATTCACTGACCTGGATCTGGACCTGAAAGCCTGGCCAACCAACCCGCCGGCAACAGCGGGCAAGACCGAAGCCGAGCCGCAAGGCGTACCTGCAGCGCAACGCTGACAGGTGAATGACGGGCGCATCCCCTGCGCCCGTCAGTTATTGTGATGCAATAACTTGTAGGAGTGAGCCTGCTCGCGATAGCGGTTCATCATTCAACATTTATGTTGGCTGAAAGACCGCTATCGCGAGCAGGCTCACTCCTACAGGAACTCATCGTTTCGGAGAATCCTATGAATTCGTCGACTTATCCCGCCGCCCAACACGTCATGGTGCTCTACACCGGTGGCACCATCGGCATGCAAGCCAGTGCCAACGGCCTGGCCCCAGCGTCCGGTTTTGAAGCGCGGATGCGCGATTACCTGCACAGCCAGCCTGAACTCGTCGTGCCGCAGTGGCGCTTTCGCGAGATGTCGCCGCTGATCGACAGCGCCAACATGACCCCGACCTATTGGCAGCAACTGCGTGAAGCGGTGGTCGATGCCGTGGACGTGCAAGGCTGCGACAGCGTGTTGATCCTGCACGGCACCGACACGCTGGCGTACAGCGCGGCGGCGATGAGCTTTCAGTTGCTCGGCCTGCATGCGCGTGTGTGCTTCACCGGTTCGATGCTGCCGGCGGGCGTGACCGACAGCGATGCCTGGGAAAACCTCGGTGGCGCACTGGTTTCCCTCGGCCAAGGCCTGGCGCCGGGCGTGCATTTGTACTTCCACGGTGAACTACTGGCACCGACCCGTTGCGCAAAAGTGCGCAGCTTTGGCCGTCATCCGTTCAAGCGTCTGGAGCGTCAGGGCGGCGGTGTGAAAGCGCCTTCGATTCCGGCGTCGTTGAACTACAACCAGCCGAAGCAACTGGCCAAAGTTGCCGTGCTGCCGCTGTTCCCCGGTATTAGCGCTGGAGTCCTTGATGGTGTGCTCGACAGCGGCATTCAGGGTCTGGTGCTGGAGTGTTATGGCAGCGGCACCGGGCCGAGCGACAACCCGGAGTTTCTGGCGAGCCTCGGCCGCGCGCGGGACAACGGCGTGGTGGTGGTGGCGGTTACGCAATGCCATGAAGGTGGGGTTGAGCTGGATGTGTATGAGGCGGGCAGCCGCTTGCGCGGGGTTGGCGTGTTGTCCGGTGGCGGCATGACCCGTGAGGCGGCGTTTGGCAAGTTGCACGGGTTGCTCGGTGCTGGGCTTGAAACTGAAGAAGTGCGCCGACTGATTGAACTCGACCTCTGCGGCGAACTCCTCTGACACCACCCCGCCCTTGTAGGAGCAAGGCTTGCCCGCGAATGGCCCACCTCGATGACACAGATACACCGTGTCATCGTTCTTCGCGGGCAAGCCTTGCTCCTACAAGGATCGCGTACGGCATGCAACTTGCTGCATTCCAGCCATCTCAAGGCTGGAAGATCCCATGCTGCACTCCCACCTCACCACCCTCAACGCTGTCTCGCTAATCCTCAACACCTTCAAAGCCGAAGGCCTGTCGAGCGAGGCGCTGCTCAACGGCAGCGGCATCAGTGCGGCGGATTTAAACCGTGCCGACACACGCATCACCACCAACCAAGAGATGCAGGTCTGCGCCAACGCGGTCGCGCTCAAGCACGATATCGGCCTGGAACTGGGCCGGCGCATGCACGTTTCCTGCTACGGCATCCTCGGTTACGCGCTGCTGACCTGTGCCACCTTCGGTGACGCTTTGCGCCTGGCGATCCGTTATCCGGCGCTGTTGGGAACACTTTTCGAACTGAGCCTGGAAGACGATGGCGAGCGCGTCTGGTTCGTTGCGGCGGACTATCGCGAAAGTCCGGCAATGGCGGTGTTCAATGCCGAGTTCTGCTTGGTCTCGCTGAAGGTGATTTGCGATGACTTGCTCGGGCATCCGCTGCCGCTGCTCGCCACGCGGTTCGAACACGCCGCGCCGGATTACCGCGACAGCTATGCCGAACACTTCAACGCGCCGCTGCACTTCGCCGCCAAGGACAACGCCTTCGCCTTCGACCGACACTGGCTCGATCAGCCGTTGCCCTTGGCGGATGCCATTACGCATCAAGCCATGGCCGAACGTTGCCGCAAGCAGAACCTCGAATTCACCGGGCGTCAGGCATGGCTGGGGCGCATTCGTCAGTTGCTCAGTGCGCAATTGAATGCCGCGCCGGGGCTGGAAGGATTGGCGCAGCAGATGAAATGTTCGCCACGCACCTTGCGCCGCCATCTGAAGGACATGGGCAGCAGCTATCAGGAACTGCTCGATGAACTGCGTTTCGAGCGGGCCAAGCAGATGTTGTGTGAGGATCAGTTGCCGATCTATCGCATTGCCGAAACGCTGGGCTTCAGCGAGACCGCGAGTTTCCGCCATGCCTTTGTACGCTGGAGCGGCGTTGCCCCCAGCCAATTCAGGGCTTGAAAATCTAAAGATCGCAGCCTTCGGCAGCTCCTACAGGGATCGGTGTAGGAGCTGCCGCAGGCTGCGATCTTTTGATCCTCAGGGGGCGAATTGCGGTCAGAGGTTTTGGCCAGATCAATCCCCTTTTGGCCTTTCCTGCCGTTCTCCGATTCGTCTCGCGCCGCAACACTGGACGCAACCGAACCAGCCTTGCGGAGAACAACAAATGCTGACGATCTACTCAGACGATCACCACCTGCACCATGGCCGCTGCGAACTCATCGATGGCCAGCTAAAACCGTGTTTCGAGATGCCCTCGCGCGCCGACCATGTGTTGCAACGC
This sequence comes from Pseudomonas sp. NPDC088429, assembly GCF_044753305.1. Lineage (NCBI taxonomy): Bacteria > Pseudomonadati > Pseudomonadota > Gammaproteobacteria > Pseudomonadales > Pseudomonadaceae > Pseudomonas > Pseudomonas sp. NPDC088429. Next base: position 6,087 of record NZ_JBIVMX010000017.1, read on the forward strand.
GTACAAAATCAGAACCTTGGCGCGGTCGAAGCACCGAAGGATTTCGGCCTCGACCCGATCGCCCGCATCCACAGCCGCGACTACCTCGATTTCTTCAAAGGCGCCTGGGATCGCTGGACTGAATTCAACACCGACGGCGACTTGCTGCCCTATACCTGGCCGGCGCGAACCTTGCGCGCGATCAAACCGACCAGCCTGCACGGCCAACTCGGTTATTACAGCTTCGACGGCGGCGCCCCGATCACCGCCGGTACCTGGCAAGCGGCCTACAGCGCGGCGCAGGTTGCCCTCACCGCACAAGCAGAAATCCAGCGTGGCGCACGCGCTGCTTTCGCTCTGTGCCGCCCACCGGGACACCACGCTGCCAGCGATTTGATGGGCGGTTATTGCTACCTCAACAACGCCGCCATCGCCGCGCAAGCCTTCCTCGATGCAGGCCACAAGAAAGTCGCGATCCTCGACGTCGACTACCACCACGGCAACGGCACGCAGTCGATTTTCTACGAGCGCAGCGACGTGCTGTTCACTTCGATCCACGGCCACCCGGAAGCGGAATTCCCGTTCTTCCTCGGTTATGACGATGAACGCGGTGAAGGCGCCGGTGAAGGCTTCAACTTCAACTATCCATTGCCGGCCGGTTCCGGCTACGACGTCTGGAGCGCAGCGCTGGAGCAGTGCTGCGACGAGATCGACCGCTACGGCGCCGACGTCATCGTCGTGTCGCTCGGCGTCGATACGTTCAAGGACGATCCGATCTCGCAGTTCAAACTCGACAGCCCGGATTACCTGGCGATGGGCAAGCGCATTGCCGCTCTCGGCAAGCCAACCCTGTTCGTCATGGAGGGCGGTTACGCGGTAGAAGAAATCGGCATCAACGCGGTGAACGTGCTCGAAGGCTTTGAACAATGAAAACGCTCAAGCAGGTGATCGCCCCAGCAATGTGCGCGGCGCTGCTGAGCGGTGTCGTCCACGCCGAAGAACGCACGTTGCGCGTCTACAACTGGTTCGACTACATCACGCCCAAGGCGCTGGAAGACTTCAAGGCGCAGAACACCCAGACCAGATTGATCTACGACATCTTCGACACCAACGAAGCGCTGGAGGCCAAGCTGCTCACCGGTAATTCCGGCTACGACGTAGTGGTGCCGTCCAACGTGTTCCTCGCCAAGCAGATCGAGGCCGGGGTGTTCCAGCCGCTGGATCGCAGCAAGCTGCCGAACTGGAATCACCTCGATCCGAAACTGATGAAGCTGATCGAAGCCAACGACCCGGGTAACAAGTTTGCCGTGCCGTACATGTACGGCACGATCCTGATCGGCTTCAACCCGGCCAAGGTCAAAGCCGCACTGGGTGACAACGCGCCGGTGGACAGTTGGGATCTGATTTTCAAGGAAGAAAACATCAGCAAACTCAAACAGTGCGGCGTCGCCCTGCTGGATTCGCCGTCAGAGATTCTGCCGCTGGCCTTGCAACATCTCGGCCTCGATCCGAACAGCAAAAACCCGGCCGACTATGCCAAAGCCGAAGCACTGCTGATGAAGATCCGTCCATACGTGACCTACTTCCACTCGTCCAAATACATGGCCGATATCGCCAACGGTGACATCTGCGTTGCGGTCGGTTATTCCGGCAGTTTTTCGCAGGCCGCCAATCGGGCGAAGGAAGCCAAAAACGGCGTGGTGGTCGACATGCGCCTGCCCAAAGAAGGCGCACCGATCTGGTTCGACATGCTCGCCATTCCGAAAGGCGCGAAGAACACCGAGGACGCCTATACCTTTATCAACTACCTGCTACAACCGGCAGTGATTGCCCCGGTCAGCGACTTTGTCGGCTATCCGAACCCAAACAAGGACGCCACCGAACGGGTCGATCCGACGATCCGCAACAACCCCAATCTGTACCCGACCGACGCGGCGATGAACACCCTGTACACCCTGCAACCGCTACCGCGTGATGCCGAACGCGCACGCACCCGGGCCTGGACGAAAATCAAATCCGGTACCTGATGATTTGCTTCTGAAACAATCCGACCCGCCATCGTGCGGGTCTTTTTTTGGCGTGCGATACATAGATACCACCACGCCCCACAAACGCCTCGCTACCGTCATGTGCTTTCCCGACCCAACCGTCAGAAGGATCTGCACATGCCCACCCTCGAGCCCAACGCGCCAAACCTATCCGTCCCCGCCACCGATTTGCTGACGCAACTGATCACTGGCCCGTCTCTGCGAGAAGTCGCCACCACGGTGCTGCGCGCAGAACTGAACGTGCTGTATCCGACACTCGAACTCAACCCCGATCTGGTCATGGTCGGCACACCGTCCTGGATCAATCGGGATGGGCACATCGTTGCCGGCGCCACCCGATTCGAATCATTGACCGACGCACTGTTGCGTCACGCGATCGCGCGCCAACCAGTCATGTACATCGACGGCGAACACTTCCTGACCCGGCAACCGGGCGCCAGCCCTTCCATCCAGTTGCCGGTCAATATCGACGCGGTCGGACGTCAGCTCAACTTGCTCGTTTCGATCCTCTTCTCCGCCTACCAGGAACAGCAACTTGATTACTGGAATCAGCCGGTCACTCTTCGCTTGCCGCGATGGCAGGAGCTCTCGCTGGCCTTGCGCGTACGCTGGAACATCAAGCAGGCCAAACACTGGGATGCCGATCAACTCGCCCTCGCGCGCCTTGTGTTCAACTACCCCGATCGTGCCACGCGCAAGCCTCACGACCCCTATCAGACGCGCGTCTGCCTGATCGATCTGGACAGCGCCGGCGAAACCTCCACCCACCTGAACATGATGGATATCGCCGTGGTCATCGGCGTGTCGAATGAGCGCACCCTGATTCTTACGCATTCAATCATCATGGGTTTTCGTACTCATTCGTCATTCGAAGCACTGGGCAACTATCTCAGAATGTTCACCGCTGGCTTGTCCGCTGATAGCCAGCTCGACTGGCGGCTGGTTGAGCCCGAGGGCGATTTTTTCGACACCCAGGCCTGCACGCTGATTGCTCTGCAAGCGCAGGCGCTGGGCGAGCTGGACTTCAGTAGTCCTGCGCCGACGACTGTCACCCAGGCCAACGCCCACCACGTCCACAAGACCGATGCGCGCTTTAATCGCATCGATCCGCTGTTGCCAGACTGGCTGACCCAAGCGCTTCCCAACGACCTCAGTGCCTTCAGCCGACATTTGATGGATCTGGCCGCCGTGCGGCAGAGCAGCACCACCTCTTTCGACGATGAAATTCCCCCCATCGAGCGCTTTGCCTTGAAAAGTCTCAGGCGGCAAATTGAAAAGACCCACCCGCAGGCCACTCAACTAAAACTCAAGAACCTGCGCATCAGCATTACCACCCCGGTGGTCTGGGGCACCCAGGCAACGGGCTCCAGCGAAACACTCACACTGAGCATTGCCGAGCTGGCTCTGGAAAACCTGATTGCCGTCCCGCTCGGCAATAAAGTGCTCTGGTTTACCACCGGTGAAGCGGTTCCGGACTGGCTGACCCCGACCTACGTCGAAGGGTTGGTGACCACGGTCAATATCGGCAAAACCTACCCGGCACTGATCAAGGAGCGACTGGTTGATGACCCGATCAAATCTTTAGAGTTGTCGAGGCTGTACCGCGCGCACTTGCAGGTGCAGCTGCCATTGCTGGCCCTGCAATGCAAGATCCGCAAAGAAGGCGCTATCGATGAGCAGGGTTACCGCTACATCGTGGCCGTGATGAGTGCGGCGGGTGAAGCGCGGCGGGTCGATGATCAGGAAATCGTCATCCGTCCGTTATCGTTTGTGCTCGATCAACAGACCGACGACAGCGCCGACATCGTCACCAACATGTTCGTGATCGGCCCGCGTGATCAAAGCAAAGGGCCGTGCTTGCTTTATCGTCCGCTGCTGGAAAACCCGCTGACTCAGTACCCGACGCCGTCGAGCCTGATCTACGCGATCAAACACTCGAAAAAGATCCGTGAATCAGTGCTCGCCTGGCTGCCGGACAGCGTTCGCGCCAACTATTCGAACTTCATTTACCACGGTGACGTGCCCGACCTCGCGGTATTCGCCGAGCTGCTGACCAATCCACTGCTGAACATCAACCTCAACACCCCGGTGCGGCTGGGTAGCAATGTGCTTGAGGGTGATTACCTGCGCAGCTTGTTCACCGCCAACGCCAATGCCCTGATCGAGCTCGCTGACCGGCAATCCTTATCGAACGCCGAAAGCCATTGGGCGACGCTCAAGCAAGGCGCGTGGAAACTGTTCAACGCCGTCCTGCCGTTTCTCGACCCGACCGTAGGCACGGCGGTGTGGATATGGCAGTTGTTCGATGATCTGCAACAGACCATCGAGGCGACCCACAACGACGATCGTGAGCTGGCCGCCAGCGCGCTCACCGATTTGCTCCTGTCACTGGCCATGGTGCTGGCGCATCGCGCAGCGACTCGCGGCAAGCCGGCACGACGTGCAGATGAGTTACCCGCAAAGACCAAGACCCCACTCATCGAAACACTGTCGCGCCCCGGTAAGATCCAGTTGAAACAGCTGGCGGACATCGCGCCCGTTGACCTGCCAGGCAACCATGAGTCGGCCATCCACATTCTCGGCGCGCTCAATCGTGAAGCAACGAGCCTTGGCCAGACGCTTGAGCGATTCGCCATCGACCCACCGCCAGATCTCGGCCAGCCCATCAGCGAGGGTGCGCAACAACACCTCTACGCCCTGGGTGAAAAACGTTACGCCAAAGTGGGTACGCGCTGGTTCGAGGTGCGCCTCAATGAACAGCAAGATGTGCAAATCATCGACGCCCGCAAACAGCCGCCACGCTCTGGGCCATTGCTGATTAACAATCGTCAGGGACGCTGGTTCATCGACACGCGCCTGCGTTTGCGCGGGGGCGGCCTCAAGAGCCGAAAGGCCGATCTGCTACGCAAGAATGCGCAACGGATCGATGAACTGCGCCAGAACCTAAAAACGTTCAACGATAATCTCAGCCCTGCCAAAGACGCATTGATCGCGGCGCGCAAAGCGCTGACGTCGGCAACCGATGAGACGTACAAGGCGCACGAAGCGGTGTTTCTGGAAAAGCTTGAAGCACAGATCCGCACCTACGACAACACTATCGGCTACATCAAGGAGTTGAACCGCATTGATGCGGTGCCACGATACCGCGCTTCAATGGTTGAAATGCTCAGCTCCCAGCTGTTTTTCAACCAGTCGTGGATCGAGCAGATCGGACCCGCATTCAAATCGTCGCTGGATCTGACGTTGACCCTGCTGGCCGAAGAAGAGGCCGGCAACAGACCCACCGATAACGCGCCCTACCAGGAGATGCGCCGGCTGACCACGCTGATGATCGAGCGCATCGAAATGGCTCAGGCGAGTTTTAACGAACTGAGCGTGCTTGGCAAAGAAGCCGCGCAAGTCGTCAGCAAATTTAAACAGAAGTTGCCGGTCTTCGACGTGCAGGACATGAAAGCGTTAAGGATTACCCTGGCGCGCGAATTTTGCGTCAAAGAAGGCAGTGGCCGCGCACTCGAGGAGGCGCGCGAGCAGGTCGAGCGCCTGGTTGATGAGGCCGATCTGGCGATCCAGAACTCGCTCGATCTGCAACGCGAAGACCATCAGCTCAGCGACCCGCAACGTATTGAGGCGCTCAACACTTTGGTCGAACAATTCGTCAGTATCGATTCCCGGCTGCAGGATCTGCCCCAGCAATTTGCCGAACAGATGCTGACTGATCAGCTTGCGCAACTGCAGCTCAATATCGATGAGTTCGGCCAGCAAAGTACCCGACAACTGTCGCAGCTGCTGCGTGATCGTGGCCCTCAACATCCGCAGCCCGGGCCGTCGCGGGCACCGGCAAAAAAAGTCATCAAGACCCGCTTCAAAGGCACGCAACTCGCGGTGCCGCGCAAAGAAGCACAAGGTCATGCGCAATTTGCAGACGTCAAAGCCAGCCTCACCGGCAAGGTGCTGGCAACCTTCCACGAGAAGGAACCCGGCGTGTGGGTGCAGCGCTTGCGCAGCAAACCGGCGAAAACCCTGCCCGCCAAAAGTTTGAGCAACGCCATGAGTTCAGGGCAGACGCTGCTGGATGCGGTGCAAGGCTTTATCGAACAGCAAAAGGCCCGCGCCCATGAGCCGAATCGCTTGCCGGTGGAAATCGAAGAAGCCCTCGCCCGTCACGCCACGCAACTGAGCGACACCGCCAAAGCCATCGACCAGTCGCTGGCGTCCGGCCCCTCCTCTCATGCGCAAGCCAGCACGGCGGCGCAGCTCAAACAGAAAATCGAAGTGGCAGTAAAACTACTGAAAAGCGAAGGTCATACGCTGCGGGTGAACATGACCAAACGCCAGTTGCCCACCGCGCCGCGTGTGGAGTGGTTGCTCGCTCAGCAAGAGGTGACGATCGAGATAATCCCTGGTCGCCGGCAGCTCAAAGGCTCGAAGAAAGACTTTCTGCAGGAATACGAAATTCGCGATCGCAAGAGCAAAGCGGTGCTGTGGTACGCGCATTTTCACTATGAACGAGCCAATACCGCCGATGAGTTTTTCAGCGCCGCGCACCTTAAAACCAAAGAGCAACGATTGCTCGGCAGCGGTTACTCCCTGGAAAACGCGTCGAGTACCCAGGAGGTGATCGCCATCTACCGCAGCGAAATCGGCGTGACACTGGCAAAAACCCTGTTTTTCCCGGTCAAGCCGCCCACCGCGCCCGTGGCCTGAATCTGCCGCTGTCACTGTGGAGAGGGACCTTGCGCCCTCACCACAGTTTTTTTACCGAACAATATCTATGTACCACCATCGTACGGCGGCCATTCATTACTTTCGGGGTTTACGCAGGAGGCAATCCAGCTTCCTCGACCGCTTTGGAATTTTGAACATGAGCCCCCCGGTCACCCTGTCCTCCCACAGCTCCACACCCTTGCTCGACAAAAGCCGGCTGGTGAATCTGACCAGCCACGGCCCGACGCTGGGTGATGTCGCCGCACAAATGCTCAGTGAAGCCTTGCGTGCGCTGTATCCTGACCTGGCCCTTGACCCGAATGAATGCATGATCGGCACGCCGCAATGGCGTGAGGAAAACGGTCATGTAGTCGCCGGGATCACCCGTTTCGAATCACTGAGCCATGCACTGGTTCGTCTTAATCTGTACAGCGTCTCAGCCAATTTCATGGCTGCCGAACATTTCCTCACCCTGGAACCCGACATTGCAACACCGCGACATCTGGCGGTCGACATCGAAGAGATCGGCCGGCTACTCAATGACAACGCACCGTTGTTGTTCGTCGAGTATCAGGAACGCCAACTGGATTTTTGGAACAACGACGACCGCAGCCTGCCGCGCTGGCAAGAACTCGCCGACGCCTTGCGCAAAGCGCTGGATATCACGCAGGTACAGGGTTGGAGCGATGAAGAATGCGCGTTGGCCCGAGTGATTTTCACCTCGCCGGACAAGCAAACCCGGCAAGCGGTGCACGGCGAATTCAGCGACATTCAGGCCGGCCTGGTCGATATCGATACCCTGGAAAGCACCAGCATCGCCCACCTGCTGCTCGGCGGCGCGCTGGTCATGCGCGCGCGACTTGAGCAGCGCGAGCTGGTGTTGATGTACACCATTGAAAGCGGCTACGAGTCTTTTGCCTCGATGGACGCCCTCGGCGCATCACTGCCTTCGCGTATCTCAGAGCAATTGAATGGACGTCCGATGCAGTGGCGCCTGTTCGAGCCCGAAGGAGATATTTTCGATCAAATGGCCTGGGCGTTGGTCGCCTCGCAACTCGACGCGATTGTCGCGATTGGCGACGGCTCGGCCTCATCCGCTCCGGCCACCTTGAGTGCGCCGGTGGTGCCTGCGGACGAGCAGGCCCGCCTCGACAAACTCGAATCAGCGATCCCCGCCTGGCTGCACAGCGCCTCGGCCAAGGATCTGACGGCTTACAGCAAGTACATCACCGGTCTGGGCAAGCTCTACCGCGATCCGCAGATGAAAGCCGGCAAAGATCTGATCGAACCCATCGACCGCTTTGCTCAACGCCTGATGCGCGAAGCCATTACTCGTGACAAACACGCCGAAGGCGCATCGACACTGCCGCTGGATGAACTGGAAATAACCATCACCAACAGCTTCACCGCCGGCGACCTGACCCTGCCCAACGCGCTCGACACCTACACGCGAACCCTCGGCCAATTTGCCCTGGAAAATACCGCGCCCTATCAGGCCACTTTGCGCTTCAAAACGGCTGAAACCGTTCCGGCCTGGCTGACGGTCGATCTGTTGGTGAATCTGTCCCGACAAATCGACATCGGCAGCGTTTATCCGCAGCTGATCAAACGCCAACTGATCGACGATCCACAGGAAAACAAACGTCAGGCCGGGCTGTATCAAAAACAACTGCGCTTGCTGCTGCCGCTGGCGGCGCTTGAAAGCAAAGTTCGTTCGCAGAGCGGTTTTGATGAAACCGGCTACGCCTATATCTGCCAGCTGGTCGGTGAGCGGGTGGTGTCCTCACAGAAAATATCGATCTGCCCGCTGACATTGATCCCACAGCATCGCTTGGTCAGCGCTGCGGACAACGTGACCAACATGTTCATCATTGGCCCGACTGATCCTGACAGTGGCCCCTGCATCCTCTATCGCCCGTTGTTCGAACCGGCCTTGCTGCAATTCCCGTCCCGACAGAATCTGTTGTACGCGCTGCATCAACCGGGCGAACTCAGGGACTCGGTACTGGCCTGGTTGCCTGACCGCCACTTGAGTTTCGAATACGCGCAATACGTGTTCCCTGTAGGTTTGCCGTCGCCCTGGCTGATCACCCAGCAACTGTCCGACCCCAACCTGCGCCTCGATGGACTCGGTCACGTGAGCTTCGGCAATGACGACATCACCGGCGATCGCTTTCAGGCGCTGTTTGAAAGAAATGCGAAAGCCCTGGTCGAACTGGCGGATCGTCAATCGATGTCCAACGCCGACCAACGCTGGCTACTGCTGCAGGAAAGCAGCTGGAGTCTGTTCAATGTCGCCTCCAACTGCCTCAGTGGCGCGCTCGGAACTGCCGTATGGGTGTGGCAAAGCATTGAAGAAATCCAGCAGGCACTCGACGCCCATACGCGCGGTGATCGTCTCGGCGAATGGAGCTCGCTGGCCAATGTATTGCTGACTCTGGGAATTATTCTGACCCATCACGCCGTACGGCATCGCCGACGCGTGGCGGGTGAGCTGAAGCCGGAGCCACACTTCGTCGACGACTTGCGTAAAACCGATAACGCACTGGTCATTTCACGTTTTGACGCCGAGCCGTTGCGGGGTGAACTGCCGAGCACGCATTGCACCTCCGTCGAGGTGGGCGGATCGGTTCCTCGACGCGATCCGACCGCGCTGGGACGTTACCTGGACACGCTCAAGGTCGAGGCGCCCGATCTGGCCCAAGATGACATGATCAGGCTCAACGACCAACCGCCCCACCTCTATCAACTCGAGGACAAGACCTACGCGCAAGTGCGCGAACGCTGGTTCGAAGTTCATCTGGATATCAACGAACAAGTCACGATCCTTGATCCACATGACGCCTCCCGCAGCGGACCGCTGCTGACCCACGGTCTGCAGGGTCTGTGGTACATCGACACACGCCTGCGTCTGCGGGGTGGCGGGCGCAAAAGCCGGATTCAGCAACTCAGGCATGTTAACGCTCATCGCAAACTGGAACTGGAAAGTACCCTGCAAGCGTTCAAGGATCGCGAAACAACCCTCAAGACCGAATTGCGCGCAGCCCTCGATGCGCGGCTCAAGGCCACCGAGCAAACGATGCAAACCGTCACGAACGCCTACGCGGCAAAACTCGAGGAAACCATTGGCGAATACCAGAAAGCCCTGGAACATCTTCGCGAATGGCGCACCAAGGGTGGCTCGGTCGGTTATCTCTACGACACGGTGCGCCTGACCATCGAGCTGCAAAAAAACATCGCTCAGTGGTACGTCATTAAAGTGCACGCCTACACCAAGACCACTGAACCGCTGTATCTCACCCGGCCCGATGATCCGCCGGCGCAAGGCGCGAGCTACGCTGCGACCATTGCTCAGGCCATCGAGCTGGGCCAGCAACTGGAAGAAAAACTGAGTCTCGCTGATACCTCGCTGGAGCAGTTGAAACCTCTCGGCAAAACGGGCATTTCCAAAGCGGCGCAACTGCGCGCCATGTTGCCGTCTGCCACCGCCCTGGAGTTCAAAGCCAACGAAATTGGCATGTCGCATGAGCCCTGCATGGAGGAAACAACGGGGCCACTGATGGATCAGGCACGCGATCAAATGGGCAGCATTATTGTCAATGCGGCGAGCGCCGCACAGGATCTGGCGATGCTGATCAAAGAGCCTGCACCGATGGCCGAACCGTCAGCCACTCTGGAAAAAATGAGCCACTTCGTCGACACCTTCAACGATGCCGACCAGCGTCTGCAGGAGCTACTCGACAACTTCCCGCAACAGGTCAAGCGCCCGCGCGTGATGCATCTGCGAACACTGATCGAAGAGTTTCGCCAACTGGCTCAGGCCCGGCTCGATTCCTTGTTGCTGAATGATCCGACGCTGCAGCAACGGAAGGCCACCACCACCGAGCAACCCGGTCCGTCGCGCGCGATGATCAAGGTTTACAAGACCCGACCACGCGAACCAGCACCTGCCGTACCTGAGAAAAGCAGTGCCGATCCGATCAACAGAATCCTTCCCGACACACGCCCCGCGCTAAGCCCGGTTCGCGATGATCTCGATACCATCGACAATGCCCTTCTACTGAATCTCGATTGCCCGAATTTTCTCAAACGCACCCGAAAAGACGCACTGCGCCCTTCACGGATCCCTGCCGATATGCAAGATATCCACGAACAGTACGCGCGGAAACTGGAGCAAAGCGCAACAGACGTCGAACAAGCCTTGAGCAACTTGCGTGCGGCAAAAAAAAGCGTTCCCCCTATTGCCAGTCTGAGTACCGAAATGCGTGAATCGGCCACACGGGTCAGGCGCGAAGGCGTGGACATCCGCGCGAGCATGTACAAACTGCGCAAACCGACTCAAACCAATTTCAAATGGATGCACGAGAATGCTCAACTCAGCCTCGCTCGCGACGAGCGTGGACGTATCCCGACGAAACAGTTCGGCGATTATTTTCAGGAGTTCCGGATTCTCGACAAGGCAAACAACGACCAACCCCTGTGGGTCGCGCACTTTCACTACAAAACCCTGAAAACCCCGGCGGATCAACCGACCACCGCCCACCTGAAAGTCGCCGACAGTTACCTTGCGACCCTTACACCGGATCAGCAAAAAACCTTGAACGCTTTCGAGCCGATCAATGGCGTGTTGCGCAAGTTGAGCGATCCAGACCTGCGCAAATTGTTTCTTGATCTGCCCATACCGGAGAAACCAGTGGCCGGTGCTTCCGGGAAAAACTGATTTCAGTCGCGCCAGGCTTTCTTCAATCGCCCGAGCGCAGCGCTGATCGCTGCCTCGGGCACGGCGGCAAAACCCAACACCAGGCCGGCGCGTTGATCCGCCGGCAAGGTTGAATCCGGCAGCCAATAACTGCTTAAACCGTTGATCTCGACATCGGCGCTGGCGGCCAGACCGATCAACTGTTGCTCGCGGACCAGTGTGTCCACGGCAATGGTCAAATGCAGACCGGCCGCCACACTCGGCAGGCTGCCGACGCCGGGAATATCGCTCGGCCAACCGACCAACAAGGTATTGCGCCGGCTCAATGCGGCACGGCGCATCCGCCGGATGTGCCGCTGAAAATGCCCGGCCGCCATGAACTCGGCCATCACCGCTTGGGTGCTCACTTCCGAGTGGCGCACGTCCACCGCGCGGCGCTGGGAAAAGGCGTCCACCAGCGCTGGCGGCAACACCAGATAACCCAGGCGCAGCGCCGGGAACGCAACTTTGCCGAAGGTGCCGACGTACAACACCCGCCCCTGCCGATCGAGCGCCGCCAATGGCGCCAGCGGTGCGCCGGTGTAACGGTACTCGCCGTCGTAATCGTCCTCGACGATCCAGCCTTGCGTGCGCTCGGCCCACGCCAGCAATTCCAGACGTCGCGCCAGACTCATCACCACGCCGGTCGGGTATTGATGAGATGGCGTCACGTAGGCAACCCGACAATCCGTTGCCGCTGCCAATGCCGCGCAATCAATCCCCTCCTCGTCCACCGCAATTCCACGCAATCGCGCACCTGCTACAGCGAACGCGTGACCAGCGGCGCGGTAACCTGGATTTTCAATGCCGACGCCATCGCCCGGCTCCACCAGCAACTGTGCACAAAGGCTAATGCCCTGCTGCGCGCCACTGGTGATCACAATTTGCTCAGCGTTGCACTGCATGCCGCGCGAACTGCGCAGATAGGCGGCGATCATCGCGCGCAAACGCGCATCACCAGCCGGGTCGCCGTAACACAGCTGCTGCAAATCCGGCTTGCGCCAGAAAGCCGCGTTCAGCTTGGCCCAGACCTCAAAAGGGAACAGATCGAAGGCCGGCACACCGACACGAAAAGCACGCGGTGGACCACTCGGCGGCTTGGCCAAATGGTTGTTTTCGATGCGGGAAAAAGTATCGCTGTGGATAACTTTACTGGATGGAATCACAGGTAAATCCAGCCAATTTGTGGATAAGGCTGTGGGTAAGCCTGTTGAAAACCCTGTGGATACTTTTGTGGATAGTTTTTTTGCCGAGGGCGGCGGCGCCGACAATTGTGCGACGTAAGTGCCGTCGCCGACCCGCCCTTCGATAAACCCTTCGGCATACAACTGATCGTAGGCGCGCACCACGCTGTTACGCGAAATCGCCAACGCTGCCGCCAGATCGCGACTGGCCGGCAGCCGCGTGCCACTGGCCAAGCGGCCATCGAGTACGCGCAGACGCAATGCCTGATAGAGCTGGCGGCTCAGGCCCTGCCGGCGATCAAGCTCGATACCGGCGGGATTGAAGGGCATGGACAGCGTTAACGAATCAGGCATGGTAATGGACCTATGAAATTGGTCATCAATGGCTCTTACAACAGACCAATAGCCTGCCTAGGATGCAGGCATTCGCCAAGGAAAATCTGTCCATGTACACGCCGCGCGCCTTTGCCATCGAAGAACTATCCCAACTGCACGAACTGATCCTCGCCACCCGCCTCGCCATTCTGGTGACCCACGGCGAAAACGGTCTGCAAGCCAGCCATGTGCCGGTGCTGCTGCATTGCGAACAAGGCGAGTACGGCACGCTGTACGGGCACCTGGCCCGCGCCAATCCACAATGGAAAGACCTGCGTGACGGCGCCGAAGCCATGTTGATTTTTGCCGGCCCCGACGCCTACGTCAGCCCCGGTTTTTACCCGAGCAAGGCCGAGCACGGCAAAGTCGTGCCGACCTGGAACTACATCGCCGTGCACGCCTATGGCCACGCCGAAACCTTCAGCGATGGTGGACGCCTGCTCGACATCGTCAGCACCCTCACCGACCGTCATGAAGCCGGCCGCGCGCAACCGTGGTCCGTCGCCGATGCGCCCGCCGATTACATCGACGGCATGCTCAAGGCGATTGTCGGTTTTGCCATTCCCATCGACCGTCTCGAGGGCAAGCGCAAACTCAGTCAGAACCGCAGCGCCGAAGACATTGCCGGCGTGCGTGAAGGTCTGGCCGCCAGCCCCGAAGTCAACGATCAAACCCTCGCCCAATTGATGCGCTAAGGAAATCACCATGAGTCAGATCGACATTCGCCAGGTCAGCGCCGCCGACCGCGCCGCGTGGCTGCCGTTGTGGCAGGCCTACCTGCGCTTCTACAACACCGAACTGCCGGACGCCGTCACCGACAGCACATGGCAGCGTTTCCTCGATCCGAGCGAACCGACCCACGCAGCGTTGGCCTGGGCCGATGGCAAAGCGGTCGGCATGGTGCATTACATCTATCATCGCTCGAACTGGAGCATCGAAAATTCCTGCTACCTGCAGGATTTGCTGGTGACCGAGGAAACACGCGGCACCGGCGTCGGCCGCCTGCTGATCGAACACGTTTACGCCACCGCCAAGGCTGACGGTTGCTGCAAAGTGCACTGGCTGACCCACGAATCCAACGCCACCGCGATCCAGCTCTACGAGCGCATCGCCGAGCGCCCGGGCTTCATCCAGTTTCGAAAAGCCATTTAAGGAGAGGCACCCATGATCATTTCACCTGCTGACTGGAAAGGCGTCCCCGCCCCTACCGCCACATTGCTTGAAGGGCGTTTTATTCGCCTCGAACGCCTCGACCCGGCGCGCCATGGCGAACAACTGTTCGCCGCCCTCGAAGGCCCCGGCGCCGACCCGAAGCTCTGGGATTATTTGCCCTACGGCCCGTTCCCGGAACGCAGCGTTTTCGACGCCTGGCTGAACAACCATGCCGCCGCCAGCGACCCGTATTTCTTCGCGGTCATCGACCGTGCGAACAACCAGGTGCAAGGCATCCTCAGCCTGATGTCGATCGTCCCGGCGCAGGGCCGCATCGAGATCGGCCACGTCACCTTCGGCGCGCCAATGCAGCGCTCGCCGAAAAGCACCGAGGCGGTATACCTGCTGGCCAAACATTCCTTCGACCTCGGCTACCGCCGCCTCGAATGGAAATGCAACAACGGCAACGCCCGCTCCAAATACGCCGCCGAACGTCTGGGCTTCAGCTTTGAAGGCGTGTTCCGCCAGCACATGGTGGTCAAAGGCCAGAACCGCGACACCGCGTGGTACTCGATTGTGGATTCGGAATGGCCGGCGATCGGCGCCGGGTTCGAGCGCTGGTTGAGCGATGAAAACCAGACGCCGGATGGACAGCTGAAAGGCTTGGTTGAGTGCCGTAGCTGAAGCGCAAAGCAAAAGATCGCAGCCTGCGGCAGCTCCTACATTGACCTGTGCAGGAGCTGCCGCAGGCTGCGATCTTTTGATCTTTAACCCACGTCCCTACGGATGCGCACCACGCTCATTTTCATCCCGAAACAACGGAACACTGCATTCAACGACTTCATCGTCTGATTACCTTCACCGTGCTCGATATGAACTAATGTACGGACTGAAATTTTGCACATCCTTGCGAACTGGTTTTGATGCAACCCAGTCACTTCCACGCGTAAACGCCGAACGGCTTCACCGATTTCCAGTGTGCCCTCAGCGATTGCCTCTTGGATGCTTTCCATTAGCACCATTCGCTCAGCAACTGTCATTCCCACATCATTACCTCCGCTTTTTTTAACGCAGTAGGCTTCACAGCCATATTGGAGTGAGTCTGATGAACTAATCAGCGCTCAATCTGCAATGTATTGCGATTCAAAGGGCAAAGGCGCTAAGAAAACTGCAACAAAATGCAGATATTCCCCAGCTATTTCCATAAAGCTGCAAAACAATGCAGATCACTCACCGACATCATTTTTTAAAAACCCTTCGCTATACAGGACGGCCCGCTTATAACAAAAAGGCCTTCCGCCCATGTCCTTCCCGCCGCAGCGTCTCTCCCTCGCCATCACTTTGCTGATTTCCGCCACGGCGGCCCACGGCAAAAACATTCAGATCGACACCGCCACCACCGCCGCGCAAACCTTGGGCGGGAATGACACGTTGACCATTTCAGCGCCGGGCAGCATCACCAATAGCGGCAAGACCGTCAGCCTGAAAGACAAGACCAGCGGCACCGGTGTGGTGATCGATAACGCCGGCAAAATCATCTCCACCGGTGGCCGCGCGATTGATAGCAGCGGCGACGAAAGCAAGGCGCGCGACTACGCGATCTATAACCGCAGCGGCGGGCAGATTCTCGGCGCCAACGACGCTTTGCGCATCGACAGCAATTTCGTCAGCGGCAGTCTGTTGATCGACAACAGTGGCGTGATTCGCTCCAGCACCGGCCAAGGTCTGGATCTCGATGCGCTGCGCAGCGACGGGGTGAAAACCACCATCATCAATCGCGCGGGCGGGCTGATTCGCGGCGACGCCAGCGACGGCATGAAGACCGGCGCCAACGCCACGATCACTAACTACGGCGAGATTTCTACCGGCGATTCGCACAACGCCGACGAGAAGTTCGACGGCATCGATATCGATTCGGCTGGCGGCGTTAGCGTGACCAACTACGGGGTGATTTCCGGTGGTCGTCACGGCATCACCACCGATCTCGGCGCGACTTTGGTCAACTATGGACAGATCACCGGGCGCAACGGCTCCGGGTTCGGTTCCGACGGTGACGGCACGGTGATCAACCACGGCACCATCACTGGCGCTTACTCCGGGTTGCAAGCGAACGGTGACGGCGACGGCGTGGACATCGACAACATCGCCCACATCGAAAACTACGGCACCATTCAAGGCGTCGGCGCGGGCGGCGTGGACAAGGGTGGTTTCGCCAATGGCAGCGAAGGGATCGCGCTGGGCGGCGGCTATATTCTCAACGGCAAAGACGCACTGATCAGCGGCGCCGACAGCGCGATTCTGGTCGACGACGGCAGCGGCAATTCGGGGCTGGCAGCGACCACGCTGGAGAACTTCGGCACCATTCAGGGCCTCAACGGTTTCGGCGTGAAGTTCGTCGGCGAGTTCGATGACAACGTGGTCAACGGCGGCACCATCAGCGGCAGCAATGGCCTGGCGCTGGATCTCGGTGGCGGCAACGACAGCCTGACCTTGCGCAACGGCAGCCGCTTTGGCGGCGTGGTCGATGGCGGCAGCGGTGATGACCAAGTGGTGATGGACGACGCCGCGGGCGGCAGCTTCGGCGACAGTCGCAACTTCGAATGGCTGGAAGTGAAACAAGGCGCGTGGACGCTGACCGGCAACGGCGATTTCAGCGACGGTGGCGCGGTGCGCAATGGCGCGACGTTGATCAACCAGGGCAGCATCGCTGGCGACCTGACCGTCGATGCGGGCGGTGTGTATGCCGGCGGCGGTTCGGTGGGCAGTCTCGACGTCAACGGTACCTTGCGCACCGACACCAGCCTCGGTCGTGCAACCGTCGTGCATGATTTGAATATGGGCAGCGGCTCGACCCTCGCCTATGGTGTCAACGCCGACGGCAGCAGCGCCCCGGTGCAAGTCGGCGGCACCGCCAACCTTAACGGCGCGACGCTGGCGGTCAATCCCGGCCCCGGCACGTATCCGTGGCAAAGCCAGTACACCGTGTTGCAGGCCGGGCAAGTCAATGGCACCTTCGGCAGCGTCACCAGCGACTACGCGTTCCTCACGCCGACCCTCGCCTACACGCCGACGCAGGTTGATCTGAGTTACAACCGCAACGACGTGGCGTTCAACGAGTTCGCTACCACTGGCAATGGCCGCAACGCCGCCAACAGCATCGCTTCGATGGGCAGCAACAACGCGTTGTACAACGCGCTGCTCAACACCTCGCAAAGCACGGCGGGCGCCGCAATCGAACAACTCGCCGGTTCAAGCAACGCCAACCTGACCAGCGCCACCCTCGCCGCCAGCAGTCAGGTCGGCAACAGCATGCTCTCGGCGATGCAACAAATCGGCGGCAGCCCGGGCCTGGCTGTCGGCCTCGATCAGCGCGATACACCGGTGCTGGCGGCGAACGGCGTGCCTTCCGAGGCGCGCAATCTGAATGACCCGAACGCCCGTGGCCGTCTGTGGCTGCAAGGCATCGGCGGCTACGGCAAGCTCGACGGCGAACATGGCAGCAGCGGTCTGGAACAACGCACCAAGGGCAGCGTGCTCGGCGCCGACTGGTCGATGACCCCGGCGTGGCGCGTGGGTGTGCTCGGCGGTTATTCGAAAACCGATCTCGACGCCAGCGGTGTCGACGGCAACGTCGAGAGCTGGCACGCCGGCGTTTATGCGCTGCATCAGAATGGCCCGATTTCAGTGCGTCTCGGCGCGGCGTACAGCGGCCATCAGGGGGACAGCAAACGCACCGTCGCCTTCAACGGTTTCAGCGATCGCCCGAAAGGCGATTACGACGCCGACAGTCAGCAAGCCTTCGCCGAACTCGGCTACGCCATGGGCAGCGGTCGACTCAACGCCGAACCCTTCGCCAGCCTCGGCTACCAGCGCTACCACCGCGATAGTTATCAGGAAAAGGGTGGTGCCGCCGCGCTGCAAGTCGACAGCGAAACCCAGGACAACTTCAGCAGCACCTTCGGCTTGCGTCTGGCCCACCTGAATACGTTGGATAACGGTATGAGCCTGACGCCGCGCATGACGGCTGGTTGGAAGCATACCTATGGCGATGTGAGCAATTCGACGCGTCAGGCTTTCGTCACCGGTGGCACCGCGTTCAGTGTCGATGGCAGCTCGCTGGATCGTGACAGCCTGGTGCTGGAAGCGGGTCTGGAAGTCGGCATCTCGGCGCGGCATACGCTGGGTGTCGGTTACAGCGGCGAGATCGGCAGCAACAGCCGCAATCACGGGCTGATCGGGCAATGGCAGATGAGTTTCTGAGAGTGCCAGCGGGTTACATCTGTAAACATTGTAGGAAAACACGTCGTAAGGGCTGGATAAAAACAGCCGTTGCTTCGGTCTCGACGATTTTCCCCGGAGGAAACTGAAGGAAGCCGCAAGCCTGTGGGAAGCAGCTGACATCGGCCCCACAGGCCTTCAACTTAGAGTTTGGCCTCCAGTCAAAGAGGCCTTACTTGATGCCCGTTCAACACTTTTACCAACCGAAAAAACTGGCGCTGGCCATCACCCTCGCGGTGAGCTGCGCTCAATACACACAGGCCGAAGAAGTGCCTGCCAACGTGCCAACCCCTGGCGCGCTGACGGCGCTACTCGACACCTTCATCAACGATCCCGACACCCTTAAAACACCGATCGACAAGAAGGGTTATGCCGAGCCTTTTAGTGAGCGCAGTGATCTGCTCATCGTCACCGGTAAAGGCAGCTTTGCAGGCCCGGTGGATGGCGCCGGCGGTGTGAATGTCCTGCAACTTGATGCGGCCAAGGGCTCGCTGGGTGATACGCAGAACTTCCATGGCCTTGAGGTCAAGCAAGGTGTCTGGACTCGAGTCAAAAATACGCCCTCGGACTTCACCGCAGGGGTTGTGGTGCGCCCTGAAGCGACCTTCACCAATGAAGGTGCGATTGCTGGACATGCCGTGGTCGAAGGCACGCTGATCAATAAAGGCGGGATCAATCAAGGCGCCTTTGTATCTGCTGGCGGTAACCTCAACAACCGGGGAATCATTGGCGGGGCAGTCCACGTTGATGAAAAGGGCCAATTCGCTGGTGGAGGTGCAACTGGCACATTGAATGTTCATGGAATGCTGAAGGTTAATCAGGCGCTCGGCGCACCTTCCGTGAATGGCGATTTGAACCTGAAGCCCAGCGCGACGTTGGCTTACGAGGTTAAAGCGAAAGGAGTTAGCAAGACCATCGTGGTCGCCGGGACGGCCGATCTGGGTAATTCGACGTTGCAACTCACAACGGCGGGCGACTACCCGAAAAGCAGTCAGCACACGATTCTGACAGCGGGAAAAGTCGTTGGGGAATTTGGCCGTATTGAAAACGATCTGGCGTTCATGACACCAACGCTGAAATACGGCGAGAAACAGGTCGGGCTGACGTTTAGCCGAAATGCAGAGAAGGTTGAAAACGCCGCCTCATCGGAAAATGCTGGCGAAATTGGTAAACAAATCGATCAGATGCTTGATGCTTCCACCACTCCGGTCGCGCCGCCAGAAGTAGTGCCGGTGGTGGCTGAGACGACGGGAGCGCAGGTGGAAACGCCAGTGATCGAAACGGCGATTTCGGAGTCTTCTGCTCCAGCGATAGCGACGGTTTCTGAGGTGGTTACGGAGCCAGCGGACACTGCTGTTTCGGTTGTTTCTGGTGAGGCCGCCGCTTCAATCGGAACTGCCGTCTCCGCCGAGGCGGTTATTTCGGCTGTTGCGGCTAATCCCGTTGATACTTCCCCTACAGTTGAAACACCTGTTGCCGTTGCGGCTACCGAGCCAGCTGAAAATGCAGCCCCTGTCCTGGCTTCCGCGTCGGCCGCGACTCAAGCTGTTCCTGCGGCGCCTGCAACGACTGCACCAACTGCAAGCGTCGTCCCGGCCAGTGTTTCTGCACCGATCGCACCTGCGAACCAAGCCCTCGTCGCCCTGCTCGGCAGTAACAGAAACACCGCTGCTTTGGCGCTCGATCAACTCGCCGCCGGCAGCAACGCCAACCTCGCCAAAGCCACACTAAGCGCCGTGTCACCGGTCAGCGACAGCATGCTGTCGGCCATGCGTCAGCTCGACACCGATGCAAGATCAGCTAAAGCAGGTGACGGTAACGGCCGAGTCTGGGTTCAGGCATTAGGCAATGGCGGCAAAATCGATCGCGACACCGATAGCACCCTGAAACACTCCACCCAAGGTCTCGTTGCAGGTGCTGACTGGCGTCTCGATGAGCAATGGCATGTCGGGATCATCGGTGGTAACTCGCAGACCAAACTCAATGCGCGCCATGCCGATGGCGATCTCGACAGCTGGCATGTCGGTGCCTACGCGGTGCGTCAGGACGGCCCGCTGGCACTGCGCCTTGGCGCCACCTATGCCAGTCACGACGGCAGCAGCAAACGTCGGGTCGCGTTCAACGGTTTTAGCGATCGCCTCAAAGGCAGTTATGACGCCGCCACCCAACAGGCCTTTGCCGAACTGGGTTACGACTTCGGCGAAGGCGATTTCACACTCGAGCCCTTCGCCAATCTCGGTTACCAGCGCTACCAGCGTGACAGTTACAGCGAAAAAGGTGGCGACGCGGCGTTGAAGGTTCACGGGCAGTCACAAAAAAACCTGAGCAGTACCTTCGGTTTGCGCATGGCAAAAACCAACAACCTCGACAACGGCATGCAACTGACGCCACGTCTGAGTGCGGGTTGGAAACATACCTACGGCGAACTCGACATGCACACGCGCCAGCAGTTGCTGAACGGCGGGATCGGCTTTGAAATCGCTGGGGCGCAACTGGATCGCAACAGTTTGTCGCTGGATGCCGGCCTCGATCTGGCGCTATCAGCCAGTCATACGCTGGGCATGGGCGTCACCGGCGACATCGCCTCCGACAGCCGCAACACTGGCCTGATGGGCCAATGGCGCATGGCGTTCTAACGACCTGATGGGCTGTTGTGGGGGCGGGCTTGCCAGCGAAGAGGTAATGTCAGCCAGTTTTTGCTGCAACTGACACACCGCTTTCGCGAGCAAGCTCTGCTCCTACAAGGTTCTGCGCCACCCGCAAATCCCCTGTAGGAGCTGCCGCAGGCTGCGATCTTTTGATCTTGCCCTTAAACAACAACATCAAAAGATCGCAGCCTGCGGCAGCTCCTACAGAGAAAAAAAGGCAAAAAAAAGGGGAGCACATGCCCCCCCGAGGTTTAAAGCGTTGGATCGCGGCGGTTATCTCAGCCTTCGATCTCGATCAGGATTTCGCCCGGATTGACCCGATCACCCTTGGCCACATGAATCGCGGTGACCTTGCCGGCAATAGCTGCCTGGACTTCGGTTTCCATCTTCATCGCTTCGGTGATCAGCACAGCCTGGCCAGCCTTGACGGTGTCGCCTTCCTTGACCAGTACATCAACGATGTTGCCCGGCATGGTCGTGCTGACGTGGCCCGGTGCCGAAGCTTGCTTACGCTTGCTACTGCCACCGCCGACGAATTCATTGAGCGGTTCGAACACCACTTCTTCCGGCATGCCGTCGATGGACAGGTAGAAGTGACGTTTGCCTTCCGCTTTCACACCGACACCGGTGATGTCGACGCGGTAGGTTTCGCCGTGCACGTCGATGACGAACTCGGTCGGTACGCCTTCGCCGCCCGCCTTGGTCACACCGCCCGCTTCAGGAATCGGCAGCAGCACTTCAGGGGTCAGGGTGCCGGCGGCACGCTCTTCGAGGAACTTGCGGCCGATGTCCGGGAACATGGCGAAGGTCAGCACGTCTTCTTCCGACTTGGCCAGTGCGCCGATGTCGGCACGCAGCTTGGTCATTTCCGGCTTGAGCAGATCGGCCGGACGCACGTCGATGACTTCTTCGCTGCCGATCGCCTGACGACGCAGCTTCTCGTTGACCACGCCCGGCGCCTTGCCGTAGCCGCCTTGCAAGTAGAGCTTCACTTCGTTGGTGATGGTCTTGTAGCGCTCGCCGGCCAGCACGTTGAAGAACGCCTGGGTGCCGACGATCTGCGAAGTCGGGGTCACCAGCGGCGGGAAGCCGAGGTCTTCACGCACGCGCGGGATTTCCGCGAGCACTTCGCCCATGCGGTTGAGAGCGCCCTGCTCTTTCAACTGGTTCGCGAGGTTGGAGATCATCCCGCCCGGCACCTGGTTGACTTGCACGCGGGTGTCGACGGCGGTGAATTCGCTTTCAAACTGGTGGTACTTCTTGCGCACGGCGTAGAAGTACAGGCCGATCTCTTGCAGCAGTTCGAGGTTCAGACCGGTATCGAATTCGGTGCCCTTGAGCGCAGCGACCATCGACTCGGTGCCCGGGTGGCTGGTGCCCGAAGCGAAGCTGGAGATCGCGGTGTCAATGTGGTCGGCGCCGTTTTCGATCGCCTTGAGCTGGCACATGGTCGCCAGACCGGCCGTGTCGTGCGAGTGGATGAAAACCGGCAGCGATTGCTCGGCCTTCAACGCACGAACCAGTTCACCGGTGGCGTACGGGGTCAGCAGACCGGCCATGTCCTTGATCGCCACCGAGTCGCAACCCATGGCTTCCATTTGCTTGGCCTGGGTGACGAACGCGTCGATCGTGTGCACCGGGCTGGTGGTGTAAGCGATGGTGCCTTGGGCATGTTTGCCGGCCGCTTTCACCGCTTCGATGGCCACGCGCAGGTTACGCACGTCGTTCATTGCATCGAAGATGCGGAACACGTCGATGCCATTGACGGCAGCTTTGGCGACGAAGGCTTTGACCACGTCGTCGCTGTAGTGACGGTAGCCCAGCAGGTTCTGCCCGCGCAGGAGCATTTGCAGTCGGGTGTTAGGCAGCGCCGCGCGCAGTTGGCGCAGACGCTCCCACGGGTCTTCTTTCAGAAAGCGTACGCAGGCGTCGAACGTCGCGCCGCCCCAGCACTCCAGCGACCAGTAGCCGACTTTGTCGAGCTTGTCGCAGATCGGCAGCATGTCTTCGGTGCGCATGCGGGTGGCGAGCAGCGATTGGTGAGCGTCGCGCAGGATGGTGTCGGTAACGAAGATCTTCTTAGTCATTGGTATCTCCTCATAGCGGCAAGCTTCAAGCTAAAAGCTGCAAGAAAAAGCCAATCTGCTTTTACTTGCCGCTTGCAGCTAAAAGCTCGCAGCTGTTTCATTCATAGGCCTGCGTGGGCGGCGATGGCGGCGGCGATGGCCAGGGCCAGCTCTTCGGGTTTGCGCTTGATCGAGTAGTTGGTCAGTTCAGGGTGGCTTTCAACGAAGCTGGTATTGAACTGGCCGCTACGGAATTCCGGGTTGCGCAGGATTTCCTGGTAGTACGCGGCGGTGGTCTTCACGCCTTGCAGACGCATGTCGTCCAGCGCACGCAGGCCACGATCCATCGCCTCTTCCCAGGTCAGTGCCCAGACCACCAGTTTCAGGCACATCGAGTCGTAGAACGGCGGAATGGTGTAGCCGGTGTAAATCGCTGTGTCGGTGCGCACGCCCGGGCCACCGGGGGCGTAGTAACGGGTGATCTTGCCGAAGCTCGGCAGAAAGTTGTTCTTCGGGTCTTCGGCGTTGATACGGAACTGCAACGCGAAACCACGGTGCTGAATGTCTTCCTGTTTCACTGACAGCGGCAGGCCGGAAGCGATGCGAATCTGTTCGCGGACGATGTCGATCCCGGTGATTTCTTCGGTGATGGTGTGTTCCACCTGCACCCGAGTGTTCATCTCCATGAAGTACACCTCGCCCTCGGCGAGCAGGAACTCTACGGTGCCGGCGTTCTCGTAACCCACTGCCTTGGCCGCACGCACCGACAGGTCGCCGATGTAGGCGCGCTGTTCCGGGGTCAGTTGCGGGCTAGGGGCGATTTCGATGAGCTTCTGGTTGCGACGCTGGATCGAGCAGTCACGCTCGAACAGGTGCACGACGTTGCCGAAGCTGTCGCCAAGGATCTGCGCTTCGATGTGCTTGGGATTGACGATGCATTTTTCCAGGAACACTTCGGCAGAACCGAACGCCTTGGTCGCTTCGGAAATCACCCGAGGGAAATTCTGTTCGAGTTCTTCACGGCTGTTGCAGCGACGGATACCACGGCCGCCACCACCGGAGGTGGCCTTGAGCATCACCGGATAACCGATGCGGTCGCCCTCGACCAAAGCTTCTTCGATGTCGGCGACGTTGCCTTCAGTGCCCGGCGTGACCGGTACGCCGGCCTTGATCATGCTGCGGCGCGCTTCGGTCTTGTCGCCCATGCGGCGAATGACTTCTGCCGACGGGCCAATGAACTTGATCCCGCGTTCGGCACAGATATCAGCCAGTTCGGCGTTTTCCGAAAGGAAACCGTAGCCGGGATGCAGGGCATCGCAACCAGTTTCCACGGCGAGGTTCACCAGCTTGCGCGGGTTCAGATAACCGGCCAGTGGCTCGGCACCGATGCTGTGGGCCTCGTCCGCACGCTTCACATGCAGCGCATGGCGGTCGGCGTCGGAAAAAATCGCTACCGAGCGAATGCCCATTTCGGCGCAGGCTCGCACGATTCGTACGGCAATCTCACCACGGTTGGCGATCAGGATCTTTGTTATCACTTGGAGGTTCCCTTGAGCCGGTGGCACCACGACCTGCTAGACCCAGGTCGACGCGTGACCAAATGTTTCAATTTAGTCGCAGATCCACACTAGCGCTCATAAGGGATTAACAAAAATGAATAATAATTGGGTTAGCCATAAGTAAAGACTTATAGTTCAAACATCTATCCGCGTGCCGAGCCCGAATAAAATGCGTAAGTCCTTGATGCGTATGACATTGCGTCAGCTGCAGATCTTCAACGAGGTGTGTGATTTACGCTCTTACAGCCGCGCCGCGGATGAAATGTCGCTCACCCAACCGGCGGTTAGCCTGCAAATAAAGCAGCTGGAAGAGCTGATCGGCCAGCCATTATTCGATTATGTCGGCAAAAAACTCTACATGACCGAAGCCGCTGAAGCTCTTCAGCGCGCCAGCCGGGATATTTTCGGGCGTCTGGAAAACCTCGATATGCAGCTGTCGGACATGCAGGGTTCGCTGCAGGGTCAGCTGAAACTGGCGGTGGAATCCAGCGCCAAATATTTCGTCCCACACCTGTTTGCCGCGTTCAAACGCCAGCACCCGGAAGTGAATCTGCAACTGACCGTGGTCAACCGTGGCCAGGTCATTCGCAGGCTCTCGGACAACCGTGACGATCTGGTGATCATGTCGATGGTGCCGCAGGACATGGGCCTGGAATTTTTGCCATTCCTCAACAACCCGATTGTTGCCGTGGCGCGCCCGGATCATCCGTTGGCGCACATGGGCCCGTTGCGGTTACAGGATCTGGAACCCTACACGCTGCTGATCCGCGAGCCCGGCTCGGGTACGCGACTGGCGTGCGAAGAGTATTTCAAAGAGAAACGCGTGCACTTCACTCAGACTCAGGAAGTGGCGTCGGCCGAAGCGCAGCGTGAATGTGTGCAAGCGGGTCTGGGCCTGGCGCTGTTGACGCGCCATGCCCTGAACCTGGAGCTGGCGACCGGCGGGCTCGTCGAGCTGCAGGTCGAGGAATTGCCGCTGTTCCGTAGCTGGTGCCTGGTGCAAGCGAAAGCCAAACGCTTGTCACCGGTGGCGCACGCCTTCCTGGCGTTTATCCGCAGCGAACGCGTGCAGATCAGCGCGCTGGTTGAGCGCTTCGACGGGAAGCTGCGGGTGCCGCCTGCCAGTGAGTGATATCGGGAAAGTCGCCGATTTCGGCTTGAAGCTGACGGAGTTCGAAGCGATCTTCGATAGCGCGGCGAAATTCCATGCGGCGCTGGTCTTCCTGCTGACGACGGGTTTTCGCGGCGCTGTTGCGTTCTTCGTAGGGCTGAGCCATTTCGAGTCTCCCAAGGCGATGACGGGAGTTTCACAATAGGCGTGGGGGATGACGGTTTGATGAAAGTTGCCGACTACAAAGCAAAAGATCGCAGCCTTCGGCAGCTCCTACACGGTCAATGTAGGAGCTGCCGAAGGCTGCGATCTTTTGATCTTAATCATCCAGAGCTTTGGCGGCTTTCGGAGAGAGGCGCAAACTACGCAAACTGCGCTTCACGCTCTTGAGGTGGTTAACCAGGCTCGGCCCACGCGCCATGGCCACGCCCATCGCCAACACATCAATCACCACCAGGTGCGCGATACGCGAGGTCAGCGGCGTATAGATCTCAGTGTCTTCATGCACATCGATCGCCAGATTAACAGTCGACAACTCGGCCAACGGCGTCTGGCTCGGGCACAAGGTAATCAACGACGCCCCGCTCTCACGCACCAGATTGGCGGTGATCAGCAAATCCTTGGAGCGCCCGGACTGGGAAATACAGATCGCCACATCGGTCGGCTTCAACGTCACCGCCGACATCGCCTGCATGTGCGGATCGGAATACGCCGCTGCGGTCAGCAACAACCGGAAGAACTTGTGCTGCGCATCCGCCGCCACCGCGCCCGACGCGCCAAAACCATAGAACTCAACGCGCTGCGCCTGCGACATCAACGTCACCGCACGCTGCAACTCAATCGGATCGAGCTTCTCGCGAACCTCCATCAACGTGTGCAACGTGGTGTCAAAAATCTTCAGGCTGTAATCGGCAACCGAGTCGTCTTCGTGGATCGCGAACTGGCCGAAGCTGGCACCGGCCGCAAGGCTCTGCGCTAACTTCAGTTTGAGATCCTGAAAACCGGAGCAACCGATGGCGCGACAGAAGCGCACGATGGTCGGCTCACTGATGCCGACGTTGTGGGCCAGGTCGGCCATGGAACTGTGCATCACGGCCGCAGGGTCAAGCAGCACGTGGTCGGCGACCTTGAGCTCCGACTTGCGTAACAGGTGACGTGACTGGGCGATGTGTTGCAGCAGATTCAAGGGGCTGGACTCTTCTTATGGGCAAGGATGTAGCACGCTTGTAGTTATACTACATGAATTGGCTTTTTGCCTGCTCAATGCGTAACTCCATGTCCCCATATCAGGCGCGATGAGGTGCATGTAGCCCTTAAAACGGTTTTTCCTGTTCACGCAAAAGCCCGGCCAGAGCGGCAGCCTCCACCGGACGACTGATCAGATAGCCCTGCACCTCATCGCAACGTTCGGCGCGTAAAAATTCCAGCTGATCCTGACGTTCAACGCCCTCCGCGACCACTTTCAGCGACAGCCCGTGGGCCATGGCGATGATCGCACGGGTAATCGCCGCATCCTCACTGCCCTCGCCCAATCCGCGTATGAACGCCTGATCGATCTTCACGTAATCCACCGGAATACGCTTGAGATAACTCAATGACGAATAGCCTGTGCCGAAGTCGTCAATGGCCAGTTTCACGCCCAGATCGCGCAGTTGCTGGAAGGTCGCGATGATGTGTTCGACGCTGTCGAGCAACTGGCTTTCGGTCAGTTCCAGTTCGAGGTAGTGCGGCGCCAGACCGGTTTCCTCCAGCACCTGACGTACCAGACTGACCAGTTTGCCCTGCCGCAATTGATGCACCGAGAGGTTCACCGAAACCCGGATCGGCTCCAGCCCTTGCCGCTGCCATTCGCACGCTTGCCAGCAAGCCTGACGCAAGACGAATTCGCCGATCGGCCCGATCAATCCGGTCTCCTCGGCCAGCCCGATAAAATCCCCCGGCGGCACCCGGCCCATGGTCGGATGATCCCAGCGCACCAGTGCTTCCGCCGCGTTCAAGCGACCTGATTCGAGGCACAGCTTTGGCTGGTAAAACACTTTGAGCTGCTTGTCCTCGATGGCTTTGCGCAACTGGTTTTCCAGCTGCAAGCGCTCGAGGGTGCTGGCCTGCAGGCTCTCGGTGTAGAACTGGAAGTTGTTGCCGCCGAGGTGTTTGGCGTGTTGCATGGCCATGTTCGATTGACTGACCAGCGCAGCAATTTCCCGCGCGTTGTCCGGCAACATGCTGATGCCCATCGAGGCGCTGACCACCAGTTCATGCCCTTCAACCGTCAGCGGCAAACGCAGCTTGGCCGACAATCGCGTAGCGACCCGCGCCAGACTCGACAGGTTGCCGTAAGCATCGAACAGCACCGCAAATTCATCGCCGGACAAACGCGCAATGGTGTCAGCCTCCGGCAACGCGTTGACCAGCCGCCGCGCCATCTTCTGCAACAACTGGTCAGCGACTTCATGGCCGAGACTGTCGTTGAGCAATTTGAAGCGATCCAGATTGATGTGCAGCAACGCCAGACTGCGCCGACCCTGACGTGAACGCTGATGCGCTTCGTGCAGACGTTCACGGAACAGCGAGCGATTGGCCAACCCGGTGAGTTCGTCGTAATGGGTCAGGTAACGCATGCGCTCTTCGGATTCGCGTCGCGCGGAGAGATCGGCGAAGAAGCCGACGATATGGCTGACATTACCGCGACTGTCGCGCACCGCATTCAATTGCAGCCACTGCGGATACAGCTCGCCGTTCTTGCGCGTCTCGACCAACTCACCCTGCCAACTGCCGTGCTGCTCCAGTGCATGACGGATCGCCACGTAATGACGGCGCGCATCGCGGCTGCACGGCAGTTCGACGACATTGCGCCCGAGCATGTCGTCGATGTCGTAACCGGTGACACGACTGAACGCCTGATTGATCGCGATCAGCGCGTAGTTCGGGTCGAGAATGACGATGCCTTCGCTGGCCGCTTCAAAAACCGTCGCCGCCAGTCGCTGCTGTTCTTCGAGGCTTTTGCTGACGCTGATGTCGCGGCGGGTGCCGACCATGCGGATCACCCGTCCGCTGTCACTGCGCTCCACCGCGCGGCCACGGTCTTCGATCCACACCCAATGACCGTCGCCGTGACGCACGCGGTACTCAATCTGATAATCCTCTGTGCGACCCTTTAAATGCTCGGTCAGCGCGAGTTTGAGGTTCGGTACGTCTTCGGGGTGCAATCGCGGTTTGAGATCGCGCAGCAACGCCGTGACGTATTCCGGGGCGAGGCCGAACAGTTCCTGAATCTGCGTGTGATGGACTTCGTCGGTTTGCAGGTTCCAGTCCCACAATCCCAGCTCACTGGCTTTCAACGCCAGCGCCAGCCGCGCTTCGCTTTTGCTCAGGGCCTGATTGGCGGCGTCCAGTTCGCGGCTGCGCTGGGCAACACGATCCTCAAGGGCGACCTGGGCTTCACGCAACTTGCCCTCGGCACAGCGCCGGTGGTCGATCTCCTTGGCCAGTTCCTGATTGAGTTGCTCGCTACGGGATTGGGTCTGTTGCAGGTGTTCAATGAGGTGCTGATTCTGAAAGCGCCGCAGCAAGCCGCGATCGATCAGCCGATTGACCTGCCACGCCACCACACTCAGCGAGCCGAGCAAGATCAACCCGAGCCAGCCCCAACCGCGCGCCTGCTCGTCGCCGCCCCAAAACAGATAGCCAATCGCTGGCAACAGACACGGCAAGGTGAAGGACAAAAACGCGGGCAGACTCACCGCGTACGCGACACTGGCTGACAACGTCGCGGCGCCAATCAGGCCGAACACCCAGGCTTGCTGCATAAAGTTGTCGGCGGGCACCAGGGCGATGCCGGCGCCGGCGAGCGTCAGGCCGGTCATGGTCGAGCCGAGCAGGAACATTCGGCGCCAGATCGGCTGCGCCTGTCGATTGGGAATGGCGGAATCGAACGCGGCCACTTGGATCACCCGCAGCGCGACCAGCGACAGCAACCACACCAGCCAAATACTGACCACGAAGTAGCGCTGCGGGCTCCAGAGCAAACCGGCGCAGACCAGACCATTGATCAACATGAACAGCGTGGGCAATAAAGAACCCTGATACAGCAGGCGCGTGCGCTCGACCGCCATCTCGGTGGCGTAGTGCTTGCGGATAACCCGGGGTTCCACGGAGGGGCCCGACAGTTCGGAGCTGAGGGTCATGGGCAACGTTCTTGTTCTTATAAGGAGGGCGTGCGCCCGAAACGTGGACGGAGCATACACAAGCCGATCAACTTGCCAAACCACGCCAGATCATAATTTGCGCAAAACTTTTCCCCCCTCAGGCACCGTTGAAACCCGCAGAGCCAAGCGGGCCAACGGCTGTCGCCGGTGACCGACCGGTCGTCATTGGCAGCACTTTCATCGGCTAATGCAAAGCTCGGTTTGCCCGGGCCTGCGGCGCACCCTAGAATGCCCCGATGCGCGATGATCTCTCCCTTCTGCTGAACTCCCTCAACGATGCCCAACGCCAGGCTGTAGCAGCCTCCGTTGGCCGTCAGTTGGTCCTGGCCGGTGCTGGCTCCGGTAAAACCCGAGTGCTGGTGCACCGTATCGCCTGGTTGATCCAGGTCGAAAACGCCTCGCCCCACTCCATTCTGTCGGTGACCTTCACCAACAAGGCCGCTGCCGAGATGCGTCACCGCATCGAGCAGTTGCTGGGTATCAACCCGGCGGGCATGTGGGTCGGCACCTTCCACGGCCTGGCGCACCGCTTGTTGCGGGCGCACTGGCAGGAAGCGGGCTTGAGCCAGACGTTTCAGATTCTCGACAGCGACGACCAGCAACGGCTGGTCAAGCGGGTGATCCGCGAGCTGGGTCTCGACGAGCAACGCTGGCCGGCCCGTCAGGCTCAGTGGTTCATCAACGGCCAGAAAGACGAAGGTCTGCGGCCGCAACATATTCAGGCCAGCGGCGATTTGTACCTGGCGACCATGCGCAGCATTTACGAAGCCTACGAGGCGGCGTGCCTGCGCGCCGGTGTGATCGACTTCTCCGAACTGCTGCTGCGCGCCCTCGATTTGTGGCGCGATCATCCGGGCCTGTTGGCGCACTACCAAAAGCGCTTCCGCCATATTCTGGTGGACGAGTTCCAGGACACCAACGCCGTGCAGTACGCCTGGTTGCGCCTGCTCGGCAAGGGCGGCGACAGCCTGATGGTGGTCGGCGACGATGACCAGTCGATTTACGGCTGGCGCGGCGCGAAGATCGAGAACATTCATCAGTACTCGTCCGACTTCGCCGATTCGGTGACCATTCGTCTCGAGCAGAACTACCGCTCCACCGCCGGCATCCTCAAGGCTGCCAACGCCTTGATCGCCAACAACACCGGGCGCCTCGGCAAAGAGCTGTGGACGGACGGCGGCGATGGCGAGGCGATCAATCTGTACGCCGCGTTCAACGAACACGACGAAGCACGCTACGTTGTCGAAACCATCGAAAGCGCGCTGAAAACAGGCTTGGCCCGTAGCGATATCGCGATTCTCTATCGCTCCAACGCCCAATCGCGCGTTTTGGAAGAAGCGTTGCTGCGCGAGCGTATTCCGTATCGCATCTATGGCGGTCAGCGCTTCTTCGAGCGTGCGGAAATCAAGAACGCCATGGCGTACCTGCGTTTGCTCGAAGGTCGCGGTAACGACGCGGCGCTGGAACGGGTGATCAACGTTCCGGCCCGTGGCATCGGCGAGAAAACCGTCGAAGCCATCCGCGAGCACGCACGTCACAGCGATGTGTCGATGTGGGAAGCCATGCGCCTGCTGGTCGCTAATAAAGGCCTGACCGGTCGTGCGGCGGGAGCTTTGGGCGCGTTTATCGAGCTGATCGAGAACCTCGCCGCCAAGTGCGCCGAGATGCCGCTGCACTTGATGACGCAAACCGTCATCGAGCAATCCGGACTCATCGCTTATCACGAAGCGGAGAAAGGCGAAAAGGGCCAGGCTCGGGTAGAAAACCTTGAGGAATTGGTCAGCGCCGCGCGCAACTTCGAGAACAACGAAGAAGACGAAGAGCTGACGCCACTGGCGGCATTCCTCGGCCACGCTTCGCTGGAGGCCGGCGACACTCAGGCTGACGAGCACGAAGACAGCATTCAGTTAATGACGCTGCACAGCGCCAAAGGCCTGGAATTTCCTTACGTGTTCCTCGTGGGCATGGAAGAAGGCCTGTTCCCGCACAAGATGAGCCTGGAAGAGCCGGGGCGTCTTGAGGAAGAACGGCGTCTGGCTTACGTCGGCATCACCCGGGCGATGCAGAATCTGGTGATGACCTACGCGGAAACTCGCCGCTTGTACGGGAGCGAAACCTACAACAAGGTCTCGCGTTTCGTACGCGAAGTGCCGAAAGGTCTGATTCAGGAAGTCCGTTTGTCGAACAGCGTCAGCCGACCGTTCGGCGGCAATCAGTCGATGAGCGGCAGCAACCTGTTCGCCGGCAGTGAAATTCCGGAAACCGGGTTGAGTCTGGGCCAGGCGGTACGCCATTCGATTTTTGGTGAGGGCGTGATCCTTAACTTCGAAGGCGCGGGTGCGCAGGCACGGGTGCAGGTGAACTTCAGCGAAGGCAGCAAGTGGCTGATGCTCGGTTACGCCAAGCTGGAAGCTATCTAAGCCCCATTCAATTGCTCTTTGCTCTTTGCTCTTTGCTCTTTGTAGGAGCCGAGCTTGCTCGCGAAAGCGGCGGAACATTCAACTGTTGTGTTGACTGACAGACCGCCTTCGCGAGCAAGCTCGGCTCCTACAGGGTTTGATGTTTTGAGCCAAAATCCGGCTGAACCAATCCCCTTTTCCTACAGCCAAAAGTACATCCGCTGATTGCCTCGCGAAGCTGAACGCTACCTGTCAGGCAAAAGCCCGAAACACTCTCTCGCTAGCCAGTAACACTTCAGCTGTGCAACATGGCGCGCGTGTCTCCACAAACGGGAAATCCCTTTATGAAACGTTTTCTTAGCATCGCCATGGCGTTGTGCATCGGCCTGACGATGAGCCTCCACGCCAACGCCAAGCGCTTTGGTGGTGGCAAAAGCGCCGGCGCTGCGCCGTCGCACCAGACCAGCCAGATGGCTCCTTCTTCTCCAGGCATGGGCGGCGCTGCGGCGACCGCTGGTGCTGCCGGTGCCGCAGGCGCTGCGGCCAAGGCCGGCGGTGCTTCGAAATGGCTCGGCCCACTGGCCGGTATCGCTGCCGGTGGTCTGCTCGCTTCCATGTTCATGGGCGGCGGCTTCCAGGGCATGCAGATCTTCGACATCCTGATCATGGCCGTGATCGCGTTCGTGATCTTCCGCTTCATCGCCGCACGTCGACGCAAGCAGCAGGAGCACTTGGCTCCGGCCGGCGCGCCAATGCAGCGTGAAGTGTTCGAGCAGAAGCCTGCCGGCATGGGTTCGATCTTCGGTGGTTCGGCTGCACCTGCTGCCGTCCGTCCGGTGATCAACGCGCCAGCCTGGTTCAACGAGCAGAACTTCCTTGAAGCTGCACGCAGCCACTTCCAGTCGCTGCAGCAGCACTGGGACGCCAACGAAATGGACAAGATCGCCGAGTTCGTAACCCCGCAAATGCTTGAGTTCCTCAAGCGTGAGCGTGCGGATCTGGGCGACGCGTTCCAGTCGACCTACATCGACAACCTCCAGGTTCAACTGGATGGCGTGGATGACCGTGCCGACAAGACCATCGCCACCCTGACCTTCAACGGTGTGTCGAAGTCCTCGCGTTTCGATCAGGGCGAAGTGTTCAGCGAAAGCTGGAACATGGAACGTCCGCAGGGCGAGAACCAGCCTTGGCTGGTCGCCGGTATCCGCCAGAACGGCTGATCCCCTCACGCGGTTCACTTGCTGTAATAAAAAACCCCAGCCTCGGCTGGGGTTTTCTATTTCGCGGTTGCATCTATAGCGAGCTACTGTATAAACCGGCCCATATAAACCGCGCCATTCAAGCAAGAGGATCCCGGACGTGGAAGAAATCATCGAACAACTGCGCGAAGCCAACGAACCCGTACCGGTTCCATTGGAGTTGCCTGACGAAGACCAACTGGTGGAAGTCGAAGAAGAACTCTTCATCAACATCCCGTTTGTTTTCAAAGAATTTTTGCTGACCGTCAGCGATGTGGTCTACGGCAGCCTGGAACCGGTAACCGTCACCGACCCGCAGTCGCACACCTATTTGCCGGATGTTGCGGCCAATGCGTGGGACATCGGCGTACCGCGTGACCTCATCCCGATCTGCCAGGACGGTGAGAACTACTACTGCGTCGAAGAAGACGGCACCGTGGTGCTGTGGTCGGGCGAAGAAGAGCTGATCACCGAAGAGTCCTGGGAATCGGTATGGCACTGGGCGCGGGACGTCTGGCTGGAAAGCTGATCGGCCAGCCGCCCCGGCCGGTCAATGCCCCGACGACTCTTTGTGGTTGTCGAGGGTTTCCAGCAGCGCCACCTGCATCCGCGTGTGCACGCGGATGAACCAGCGCCAGAGCAGCGCCGCCACGGCGGCCGCGACCACGGCGATGAGCATCAGCAACTTGTTGGTCGGCAAAATACTGGCCGACAAGGCTGACAACAGCAGGAAAATCACCAGCAGCGAGAGAATCGGGATCACTTCGGCGATCACCCGGCGCACTCGCTGCGTGTGCCGCCCAGCCATCTCGGGTTTCACGCCCATCTCCGCCAGCAGCATCGACAGTGCCTTGAGCTTGCGATAAGCAGCGATCAAGAACGGCAACGACACCAGCAACGCCCCGCCCCAGATCAACGCCTTCTGCCAGCTAGGATCGGCGATCCAGTCCTGCAGCCAGGTCGAAAGACGTTCAGCGAAGAATGCGCCGGTAAAGAAAATCGCGATCACCAGCGCCAGATTGACCCCGACTTGCAGCAGGATCTTGCGAATGATCGACGCCAGCATCGCGCCCTCGCCTTGCGGCTGAATGCTGCGCAGCCATTCGCCATACATCCCCAGTACGCGCCCAAGACGCTTGGGCATCGCGCTCGACAGCTTGATCGACAGCGGATCGGCAGCGCGAATCAGGTATGGCGTCAGCAGCGTGGTGATCACCGAAACGGCCACGGCCACTGGATAGAGGAAGTTGCTGGTGACCTGCAAGGTCATGCCCAGCGCGGCGATGATGAAGGAAAATTCGCCAATCTGTGAAAGACCCATGCCCACGCGCAGTGAGGTGCGTCCGTCATTGCCGGCGATAAACGCCCCTAGGCCGCAGGACAACATCTTGCCGAGCACCACGGCGACGGTAATCACCGCGATCGGCCACGCGTATTGCAGCAGGATCATCGGGTCGAGCATCAGGCCGATGGCGACGAAAAAGATTGCGCTGAACAGGTCGCGAACCGGCTCGATCAACCGTTCGATTTTCAGCAACTGACGCGACTCGGCCATGATCGCGCCGATCAGGAATGCGCCGAGCACCATGCTGTATTCAAGTTTGACCACCAGCAGGCAGAAGCCGAAACACAGGCCTAGCACGGTGATAAGCAGCATTTCGTTGCTTTCGAATTTGGCCACATAAGCCAGCAGGCGCGGCACCAACAGAATGCCGATGACCAGCGCGACGATCATGAACAGCGAGAGCTTGCCGACCGTGGAGAACACTTCGCCGGAGCTGACCGTGCCGCTGACGGCGATACTGGATAGCAGCGCAATGATACCGATGCCGAGGATGTCTTCAACGATCAGCACGCCGAAGATCAGCTGCGCAAAGCGCTCGTTCTTCATCTTCAGATCGTTGAGCGCCTTGACGATGATGGTGGTCGAGGAGATCGCCAGAATCGCGCCGAGGAACAGCGAGTCCATGGTGTTCCAGTCGAACCAGCGGCCGATTTCGTAGCCGATCCAGATCATCAGGACAATTTCGAGGAACGCCGCAATAAACGCCGTCGCGCCGACCTTGAACAACTTGCGCAGACTGAACTCCAGCCCGAGGCAGAACATCAGGAAAATCACCCCAAGCTCGGCGAGAGTCTTGATGGTTTCTTCGTCGTGGATCAGGCCGAACGGCGGCGTGTGCGGGCCGATGATGAAACCGGCGACGATATAGCCGAGCACCACCGGTTGCTTGAAGCGGTGGAACAACACGGTCACCACACCCGCGACCAACATGATCACTGCCAGGTCCTGAATAAAACTGATGGCATGCATGGCGTGGGCTCCTTGATGGACGAGGCTCGCAGTCAGACGTCAGAAAAGTCTGAGCGAGCGAAGTAAAAATCCGCTTTTCGTGTGGGAATTGCCCTTGAGAGGGGCTTTTGCAGGTTAACACCGCGACTTGCGGCTGGAAGGCGGTGCAATATATGGAAACAGATCGATCCCGGCGTGACGGCGGCCCGTCGCCCGGCGTCCCGATAACGGTGCTTTTGAAAAGCGACCAGGCACCCGCAGAGGTGCTTCCAGAATTCAGCCTTGATCCGTGAGAACGTTATGGAACCCGGAAACGCCCAGCTGTCGATGACGGTACTGATGACCCCCGACATGGCCAACTTCTCTGGCAATGTCCACGGCGGCACCCTGCTCAAATACCTCGACGAAGTGGCCTACGCCTGCGCGAGCCGTTATGCCGGCCGTTACGTAGTGACGCTGTCGGTGGATCAGGTGATTTTCCGCGAGCCGATCCATGTCGGCGAACTGGTGACCTTCCTCGCTTCGGTCAACTACACCGGCAATACCTCGATGGAAGTCGGCATCAAAGTGGTGACCGAAAACATCCGCGAGCGCTCGGTGCGCCACACCAATAGCTGCTTTTTCACCATGGTCGCGGTCGATGACCAGCGCAAGCCGGCCGCCGTGCCGCCACTGCAACCGCAGAACAGTGAAGACAAGCGTCGGTATATGCAGGCGCAGCAGCGTCGGCAGATTCGTCAGGAGCTGGAGAAGCGTTATCAGGAGATCAAGGGCGACGCCTGAGATCAAAAGCAAAAGATCGCAGCCTTCGGCAGCTCCTACAGGGTTTTGTATTCCCCTGTAGGAGCTGCCGCAGGCTGCGATCTTTTTTGAACGATAACGCGATTACAGACTGATCGCCGTCGCCTCAAACTTCACCCGCGGATGCGCAATCCGATCCTGCGCCCGCACCAGCTGCAGCTCGTAACTAGCGCACGCCTGGGTCTCCAGCAACACTTCATGCACCGCCGCCGCCGTGAATTCGAACGCTGCCACCAGGCTATCACCCAACAGCACCCGCGCCAGAAACAGGCCGGACGTCAGATCGCCGACGCCCACCGGCTGACGCGGAAACGCCAGCAGCGGGCGACGCAGATGCCAGCTGCCTTCAGCCGTCACCAGCAACATCTCGAAGCCATCCGCCGGTTTGCCCGGATAATCCAGATGTTTGACGAGCACCGCTTTCGGCCCACGCGCCAGCAACGCCCGCGCCATGGCCAGGCAATCAAACAGCGACTGCGGTTTACGCCCGGAAAAGCTGTCCAGCTCCAACTGGTTCGGGCACATGATGTCGGCCACGGCCGCCGCTTCTTCCAACAGGAAGTCGCTGACCTCGGTCGGCACGCTGCAACCCTTCTCGGGATGGCCCATCACTGGATCACACAGATACAGAGCCTTCGGGTTGACCGACTTGATGCGCTCTACGCCGCTGAGAATCGCCCGGCCCTGCGCCGCGCTGCCGAGGTAACCGGACAGCACCGCATCGCAGTTGCCCAACTCGCCAATCGCGGCAATGCCTTCGACCAGCTCGGGAATTTGCTGCGGCGCCAGCACTTCACCAGTCCACTGGCCATACTGAGTGTGGTTGGAAAACTGCACCGTGTTCAGCGGCCAGACGTTGACGCCGACCCGCTGCATCGGAAAAACCGCAGCGCTGTTGCCGGCGTGGCCGAACACCACGTGGGACTGAATGGCGAGCAGATGAGGCGTACGTTTCATTCGGGGCATTCCGTAAAACGATTGAAATTCAAGCCGCGCAGTATGCGACGAAACGCAGCCTGTACGACAGACCGGCGACGCAGTTAAGCTGACGCTATCTTTTGGAGTTTGATGTTGATGCTGACCCTCGAAAACATCTTCGTGCTGATGCTGTTCGCCGTGGCCGGCGCGTGGCTGTGGCACAACCACGGTTTGCGCGAGCGCGCGCTGGCGCGGGTCAAACAGCATTGCATCAATGTCGGCGTCGAGCTGCTGGACGGGAATGTCGCGCTGAAAAAGATCGGTTTGATCAAGGACGCCAACGGTCGTCGACGGCTGGCGCGGGTCTACAACTTCGAATTCACCGTGACTGGCGAATCCCGGCATAACGGCACGATTACCCAGTTTGGTGCGCACAGTGCGCAGATTGAGCTGGCGCCCTACCCGGCACCGTTCG
Source organism: Pseudomonas sp. NPDC088429 (assembly GCF_044753305.1). NCBI lineage: Bacteria > Pseudomonadati > Pseudomonadota > Gammaproteobacteria > Pseudomonadales > Pseudomonadaceae > Pseudomonas > Pseudomonas sp. NPDC088429. The sequence goes on from NZ_JBIVMX010000017.1 coordinate 44,258, forward strand.
ACGATACGCCGCCGGTGGTTGAGGTGCAGCGGCCGCGGGCGGAAGTTATCGAGCTGAGCCAGTGGCGGCAGGAACATACCAAGTGGAAACCCTAAAGATCGCAGCCTTCGGCAGCTCCTACATGGGATTTATGTACACCCTGTAGGAGCTGCCGAAGGCTGCGATCTTTTGATCTACCCCTCCCGACACCCCGACAAACCCCGCTGCAACACCTCAACATCCAGCGCCTCACCGAAGATCAGCTCGATCCGCGAATCCCTCCGCCACTCGCTGACCTGCCAATTCAACTCGGCATTATCCAAAGCATTCGCAGACACCCAGCCCTCCGCGCTGTGGATAACCAGTTTCACCCGCTGCCAATTGAGGCTGGTCAGCCAGTCAGCAATGCGCTGCTTGTCGAATATCTGCCCCGGATGCCAACGCCAGCCAATGCTCCAGCCTCCCTCCTGCGCCTGACTCAGGCAAATCGGCAGCATCGGATCGCTCCAGACGGCCGGCATCTGCCCTAATCCCTTGGGTACGACCAAGTTATCCACACCGCTGACCGCTTGTGCAGCCAGGCCCGGCAATTCGCTGAGCGATAGTTGCGCCTGTTGCGTCCAGATCAACCGGACTGGCGGCAACTGGCTGGCGATTTTTGCCCGGGCCGGTTCATCGAGATTTTCAGCCTTGTTCAACAGCAACAGGCCCGCGCTTTCCAACGCTTCCCGCTGCGCTGCCGGCAACGCTTTCCCCGCCTCAAGCGCTTGAGCATCCAGCACCAAAACACAAGGCTGCACCGCCAGCACACCCAGCCAAGGCGCCTCATTTAACTGTTTGAGCAATTGCGCCGGATGCCCCAGTCCGGACGGTTCGATAAACAATCGATCGGGTTTGGCCTTACGCAGCAAACGTCCGAGGCCGATCTGAAACGGCGCGCCATTGACGCAACACAAGCAGCCCCCGGCCACTTCGCCCAGTGCGATACCATCGGCGTCGCTGGTCAACAGCGCGGCGTCGAGGCCGATCTGGCCGAATTCATTGATCAGCACTGCCCAACGCTCGCCCTCTGGCCGCTGGGCCATGAGCTGGCGAATCAGGCTGGTCTTGCCGGCGCCCAAAGGGCCAGCAATGACATGGGTAGGAATGTTCTGCAACATGGCCGGGAATTTTCTTGGGAGATTCGAAGATGCGTTGGATGGGATGGTCGTTGCTGTTGGCGCTGCTGTCGAGCGAAGCGTGGGCTCAGGCCTGCGTGGTGCACAGTCAGGGCGAGCGGCTCGACGTCAAAGTCTGTCAGCAGAACCGCAACATTCCGCAGAAACTGTTCAACGATGGCTTCTGCCAACCGACGCTGGCCGGGCAGAAAGTCGAGGTGCAGTACGTCGATCAGTGCCCGAGCGGTGCCTTCGGTGTGTGCAGCAACGCGCAAGTCGCCAATATGCCTTATCGCCAGGACATCCACTATTACGGCGTCGCCACCGATGCCGCATATTTAAAGCCGTATTGCGAAGGCCAGAGCCAAGGGTCGTGGCTCAAGCCTTAACCGAGCCAGTCGAGGGTCAGTATTAATCGGCGCTCGCCAGCGGCCGGTTGCGGTGAGCGATGAATGAGACCGAAACCTTCATTGCCGTGCCATTTCTCGCCTTTCAATAGCGCAACGTCGCCGCTGTTGAGTTGCTGGATTTGCGCTTGGGGTTCGGCGTTGGCCTGCCCCAGTTGCTGGCGATCCATCGTGCCTTCCTTCAGCCATTGGCTGCCGACGCCGGCGTAGGTGGTGATCAGCCGCACCGGCACGTGATCGACATGAAATCGCGGGCACATGGCTTTATCGAGCACCCGCAGGCGCAGGCCGATGCGCTTGGCGCCCAGCAAACAGGCGAAGGCGCTGACCAGCCATTTCAGATCGGCGACAAAGCCTTCATAGCCTTCCAGATCACGGAAGCCTGAGGCCAACCCGGTCAGGTCAGGCTCGGCATCCTCTTTCGCCAGCTCCAGGCATAACGATTCCGCCAAGGGTTCGTTGAGCGATAGCAGTAACTGAGCGAAATCGCTGATGTGCAACGGCAATTGCCGCTGCCACACGGCGAGGTTGGTGTCGTCCTGGAGGATTTTCGTCAGCGTTTCAGGTGTCGGCCATTGGTGCTGATGGCGCGTACGGTTTTGCATGAGTTTGAGGGCGAGCATCAGGCGGCCTCTTCATGCCAAGGGCCGAACGGATCCGCCAGCAATCGCCAGCCTTCTACGCCGAGGGCCATTTCTTCATCGGTGAGCAGGCAGTCGTCCAACTCGTCGGAGAGCTGTAGGAAATCGATGTTCTGACCGATGAACACCAGTTCCTGACGGCAATCTCCTACGCTCGGTATCCAGTTTTCCATGATCGCGGCGGTGCTTTCCTGATCCTGCGGCCACTGGTTTTTCGGTACAAATCGCCACCAGCGCCCGGCGAAACCGTGACGCATCAAGCCGCCGGCCTGCGACCAGCTACCGGCGTCTGTGGGTTTGCTCGCCAGCCAGAAGAATCCTTTGGAGCGCAGCAGTTTGCCGTTCAGCCATGGGCGATCGATGAAGTTGAAGAAACGTTGCGGATGAAACGGCCGGCGCGCACGGTAGGCCGTCGAGGCGATGCCGTACTCGTCGGTTTCCGGCACGTGCTCACCACGCAATTCCTGCAGCCAGCCCGGTGCTTGCGCGGCTCGGTCGAAATCGAAGCGGCCAGTGTTGAGGATCTTCTCCAGCGGCACTTCGCCCATCACCATCGGAATGATCTCGGCTTGAGCGTTGAGGCGTTTGAGGATGGCGATCAATTCCTCACGCTCGGGCTGGCTGATCAGGTCGATCTTGCTGATCAACAGCACGTCGGCGAACTCGATCTGTTCGATCAACAGGTCGGTGATCGAGCGCTCGTCTTCCTCGCCGAGAATTTCGCCACGGGAGGCGAGGCTTTCCGCCGCCTGGTAGTCCGGCAGGAAATTCACACCGTCGACTACAGTCACCATGGTGTCGAGACGCGCGATGTCGGAGAGGCTTTGCCCGTGTTCATCGCGGAAGGTGAAGGTTTCAGCGACCGGTAACGGCTCGGAGATACCGGTGGATTCGATCAGCAAATAGTCGAAGCGCCCTTCCCGGGCGAGTTTGCTGACTTCTTCGAGCAAGTCTTCGCGTAACGTACAGCAGATACAGCCGTTGCTCATTTCGACTATTTTTTCTTCTGCGCGGTTTAAGCTGACATCACGCTGGACTTCGCTGCCATCGATATTGATCTCGCTCATATCATTGACGATAACTGCGACGCGAAGGCCCTTTCGATTACGTAGTACGTAATTCAAAAGTGTACTTTTTCCGGCGCCCAAAAATCCTGAAAGTACGGTGACGGGCAATTCGGCTGACATTGGATAATCCTCATAGGAAGGCAGCCGATTGACGCTTTTACTAGCGCTTGGCGTTTTGAGGCTTCATACGAGGGTTTCGTTGAAGCTAAACGCTTGAAATCGGCCTGCTCAGGCTCAGTTATTATTTATGTTATAGTATAACAACATGAATAAACCAGCCCTGCTCTTGTCCTGAGCGATAAACAGCAGGAAGCTGAGCCCATCCCACACGCGGAATTGGTAATGAAAACTGCGCTGAAATGCTCGTTGTTGAGCCTTGGATTGCTGATTGCTGGCAATGCGTCGGCGCAGTTGCCGACGCTGGCCAGCTGCACACGTAGCGCTAATCTGCTGGCGTGCATCGATGCCGAGGGCAATGCGTATAGCGTCAACACTGTCGGCAATACGCTTTACCTGCGTGGATTTGAAAAGATTGGGCAGCGTTATTGGGCGCAAACCAACAGTCGCTTTGGCCAACTGACATTCTTCACCGGTGTCGCCTCTGATGGCGAAGCGTGGGTTGGCTACACCCGCCGCGTCGGCTGGACGACCATTAATCGCTTTTCCAGCTCGGGCGGCAGCAGTGCGAAATTCACTTGCAGCCGAATCGTCGGCTGCTAGACCGATGCTTTTTGCTGCTCCTGTCGCCAGGCGAGATAGCTATCGATCGGTGGATTTTTCTCGAAATAGCGCTGCAATCCCTCAAACAAACCATCCGCCACGGCCTGTTGATGCCGCGCCGTGACCAGTCGCTGACTGTCGCGAACATTGGAAATGAAGCCGGTTTCCACCAGAATCGACGGCACATCGGGCGACTTCAACACGGCAAATCCAGCCTGTTCCACGCGCTTCTGATGCAGCGTAGTGATACTGGCCAGACTGCCCAGCACGGTGTTGCCCAGTTGCAGACTGGCGGCGATCGTCGCGTTCATCGACATATCAAGAATCACCCCGGCGAGCATTGGATCTTTGTCCTTGAGATTGAGCAGGCTGGTAGCGCCAAGTAGATCCGCGCCGTTCTCCCGCTGCGCCATAAAGCGCGCCGTCGCCGATGTCGCACCACCTTCAGACAAGCAATACACAGAGGCGCCGGAGGCTGTCAGCCGTGGCGCCGCATCGGCATGCACCGAGATAAACATGTCGGCTTTATGCTGACGGGCAATCTCCACGCGCTTACGTAAAGGCACGAAGAAGTCGTCATTGCGCACCAGTTTTACATCGAATCCTTTTTCCTTTTTCAGGCGTTTGCCGAGTAGCTGAGCAATGGAAAGCACCACATCTTTCTCCCGCTCACCTTTCGCGCCGACCGCACCGGGATCCTTTCCGCCGTGTCCTGGATCGACGACTACGATGATGTCGCGCTTGGGATGAGCGCCGATGTTGGGTGTTTCACGTGGAACCATTGTGGTGGTCACTGGCGACGTTTTCGCAGTGATTAAATCCAAAACCAACCGATGACTTTGGCCATCCTGCGGCGCCAAAAGGAAGCTGTTCAGCAGCACTGGATTACTCAGATCGAGAACAATCCGCGTGTCTCCCTGACCAAAAGGCCCGGATCGAATCGACCGGATTACCGTGCCGTTAAGCGTCAACTGACTGAAATCCCCGCTCAGATTTGCGCCGGACACATCGATGATCAGCCGTTCAGGAGCACTGAGGGTGAAGGTCTTGTAGCGCACAGGCCCACTTAAATCGAAAACCAATCGCAGCTTTTCAGCAGAACGCCACAGCCGCGCGTTGCGAATTTGCGCGGCCGAAACACTGAACGGAAGGGCGAAGGCCGCGCTGGCCAAAATCAAATTGAGCAGATGGCGTCTGTGCATATGAAAACCTGTTCATGAAAAAGGCATCGTGGATTGCATTGTTATAATATAACATCCAATTCATTCAACACGATGGCTTCGAACATGAATTCGCTGACACTTCCGGATATCGCCGCGCAGTCCGCTCGCCAAGCCTTGCCCCTCGAATGGGTGGGCATGCACGGCATCGCATTACCTGTTTTATTGGAAGGCCAACGCTTGAGTGCGAAGGCTGATGCGGGAGTGAGTCTGGATGACGGCAAGGCTCGCGGGATTCACATGTCGCGGCTTTATCTGGCGCTGGAAGCGCTGGAACAGCAGAGCCTTTCCCCTGCTCTGCTGCACCAGGTGCTCAAACGTTTTCTGGATAGCCACAAAGGTTTATCCAACTGCGCCTACCTGAATATCCACACCGATTTACTGCTGAAACGTCCTGCGTTGATCAGTCCATTGGCCGGTTGGAAATCCTATCCCGCGACCGTTTCAGCCAGTCTGAAAAACAAGATGTTCCACGTGGAACTCAAAATTGAAGTGCCCTACTCTTCGACTTGCCCCTGTTCAGCAGCCTTGGCTCGACAGTTAATCCAGCAACAATTCGTCGACGACTTCGCCAATAAAGCCCTTCAGCATGCAGACGTTCTAGCTTGGCTCGGCTCGACCCAAGGCATCATCGCCACGCCTCACAGCCAACGCAGCACCGCACAACTGCATGTGCACCTCGACGAGTTCATCGACGAGTTACCGCTGAGCGCGATCATCAATGACGCTGAAGCCGCCCTAGGCACCGCCGTACAAACCGCCGTAAAACGCGCCGACGAACAAGCCTTCGCCCTCGCCAACGGGCAGAACCTGATGTTCTGCGAAGACGCCGCACGCCGATTGAATCTCGCACTTCGCCGTACACCCGGGGTTAACCAATTCCATTTGCGAGTGATCCACGCAGAAAGTCTTCACGCCCACGACGCCGTCGCCGAAAGCCACTGGCAGCGTGAGCAAGCATGATCCGCTGCCAATCCCTGAGCTGGGGAGCTCCCGGTCAACCGCTGACCACGCCCCTCAATCTAGAGCTGGAAAGCGGTAGCCTCACAGCAATCGTCGGTGCCAACGGCTGTGGCAAAAGCAGCCTTCTGAAAGTCATCGCCGGCCTGCAAAATCCTTTGGCAGGCAAAGTCAGCCTGAGTGTTCCACGTCAAAGCGGCTTGTCGTTCCTGCCCCAACAACAGCACCTCGACCGCCAATTCCCCATCAGCCTCGAGGAACTGATCGCCGCCGGTTTCTGGGGACGCCGACTCTCCACCCAACTGCGCGCACAACGCCTGAAAGACGCACTGGAAAACTGGCACCTCAGCGGACTGGAAAACCGCCCGCTCATGGCCCTCTCCGGCGGCGAATTACAACGCGCCCTGCTCGCTCGTTTGAGCCTGACCGATGCCCCGGTTCTGCTCCTCGACGAACCCCACGCCGCCCTCGATGAACTCGGCCAACAATTGCTCTGGCAACACATCCATGCCTGGCATAACCAGGGTCGAACCATCGTCGTGGTCTGCCACGACCTCGCCGCCGTACGCCAACATATTCCGCAAACGTTACTGATCAAAAACCGCGAATGCGTATTCGGCGCCAGCGTCGAACTGATCCAGCAAACCCCTCACACGCAGGTGGCCTGATGCTCGCCGTCGCCCACTTATGGCAACCGTTCAACGAGTTCGTGTTCATGCGCCGCGCCCTGCTCGGCGGCCTGGTCTTGGCGTGCAGTACGGCACCACTCGGTGTGTTTTTGATCCTGCGACGGATGAGCCTGATCGGTGACGCCATCGCCCACGGCATCCTTCCCGGCGCCGCGCTGGGATTCTGGTTCGCCGGCCTGAGCCTTCCCGCACTGACACTCGGCGGCCTCGGCGCCGGCCTGAGCATGGCCGGACTCGCCGCATGGATCACCCGCCGCACCGGTCTGCGCGAAGACGCCAGCCTCGCCGCGATCTACCCGATCTCCCTCGCCAGCGGAGTGCTGATTCTCGGCATCGCCGGCAAACGCCTCGACCTGCTTCATCTGCTGTTCGGCTCAGCATTGGCCGTCGACGGCCCGACCCTCACCGGCATGTTGTGGGTCTCGGGATTCAGCTTGATCGCTATGGCACTGATCTATAAACCGCTGCTGCTCGACACCCTCGACCCGCTATTCCTGAGAACCGTCAGCCGCCTCGGCCCTCTCGCCCACGGCGTGTTCCTGACGCTGGTAGTACTCAATCTGGTGATCGGTTTCCAGGCCATCGGCGCGCTAATGGTCGTCGGACTGATGATGCTCCCCGCCGCTGCCTCGCGATTCTGGAGCCGCCGCTTACCGATCCTGATTGCCATCGCCGCCGTCATCGGTTGCCTCTCGGTGTGGTTCGGTTTGCTCCTGTCGTTCTACTACTCGCTGCCAAGCGGCCCGGCCATCGTGCTGGTCGCCGGCGTCGGCTATCTGTTGTCGGTGGTGTTCGGGCCGGTTCACGGTCTGCTGCGCCGCCCGCCCCTGCTCACATCCCAATGAGGTGTTTCCCGATGCGCGCTCTACTCGTGTTGTTCAGCCTGCTGCTGTCGATGTCATTGTCGGCGGCAGAAAAATTACCGGTGGTGACCAGCTTCAGCATTCTCGGCGACATGGTGCATCAGGTCGGCGGCGAGCATATTCAGATCACCAACATGGTCGGCCCGGACGCCGATGCGCACACTTACGAGCCGACACCGGACGATGCCAAAGCGTTGCTCGGCGCTAAACTGATCATCAAGAACGGCCTCGGTTTCGAGCCGTGGCTGGATCGACTGGTGACCAGCACCGAGACCAAAGCTAGGATCATCAGTGCCAGCCATGGCGTGATTCCACGCTCGCTGGATGAGGACGGCGAAACCGTTCCCGACCCGCACGCCTGGCACAATCTGGCGAACACCGAGCTGTACATCGCCAACATCACCAAAGCGCTGATCGCTGCCGACCCAGCGAACAAGGCCGACTACGAACGCAACAGCCAAGCCTATCTGAAGCAGATCTACGCGCTGCTCGCCGAAGCAAAAACCAAGCTTGGTTCGCTGCCGCCGGGCAATCGCAAGATCGTCACCAGCCACGATGCCTTCGGTTATCTCGGTCAGGCCTATGGCATCGACTTTATGGCGCCACAGGGTTTGTCCACCGAGCGTGAACCCTCGGCCGCTGAAGTCGCTGCGCTGATCACCCAGATTCGTCAGGCCAAGGTCAAAGCGGTGTTCATGGAAAACATCAAGGACGCTCGCTTGCTCAAGCAGATCGCTGATGAAAGCGGCGCGCACATCGGCGGTACGTTGTACTCCGACGCCCTCGCCGCCAGCGGCCCGGCCAGCACCTTCACCGGTCTGTTCGAATACAACCTCAATACCCTTTACGACGCGCTGAGCAAACCATGATCCGCAAGAATCCTTCAGGCGATTTGCCGCAAATCGCCGAGTCGGCTTACGTCGATAAAACCGCGATCATCTGCGGCAAAGTGGTGATTGGCGAGAACGTTTTCGTTGGCCCCTACGCAGTAATACGCGCCGACGAAGTGGACGCCTCAGGCGACATGGAGCCGATCACCATCGGCGCCAATTCGAACATTCAGGACGGTGTGGTGATCCACTCAAAATCCGGTGCGGCGGTGACCATCGGCGAGTTCAGTTCCATCGCCCACCGCTCGATCGTGCATGGCCCATGCGTGGTCGGCGACCGCGTGTTCATCGGTTTCAACAGCGTGCTGTTCAACTGCATCGTCGGCAACGGCTGCGTGGTACGGCACAACTCGGTGGTCGATGGTCGCGATTTGCCGGACGCGATCTACGTGCCCTCCACCACCCGCATCGGCCCGAACACCGACCTCTCCTTATTCCCACCGGTGAGCGTCAGCGCTTCGGAGTTTTCCGAAGACGTGGCGCGCACCAATGTCGATCTGGTGCGCGGCTACAAAGCCTTGCAGAACGAGTTCTGAAACCATGAGCAGCGTGCTGATTCGCAACGCCAGGCTGGTCAACGAAGGACGCGAGTTTGACGGCGATCTGTTGGTCAGCAACGGGCGCATCGTCAAAATTGCGCGAAGCATTGAAGGTGAAAACGCCACGGTAGAAATCGACGCCAACGGCCAATGGTTACTGCCGGGGATGATCGATGATCAGGTGCATTTCCGTGAACCGGGTGCGCCGGCCAAGGGCAGCATTCACACCGAGTCGCGCGCGGCGGTCGCCGGTGGCATCACCAGCTTCATGGACATGCCCAACACCAACCCGGCCACCCTCACCCTCGAAGCACTGGCGGATAAAAAGCGTCGGGCGGCGATCAACTCAGTGGCTAACTATGGCTTTCACTTTGGCGTGAGCCGGGACAATCTCGATTCGGTGGCTGCGCTCAATCCGTGTGAAGTGGCCGGGGTGAAAGTGTTCATGGGCGCGTCGACCGGCAACATGCTGGTGGATGATCCGCAGATCCTTGAGCGACTGTTCGCCGAAGTGCCAACCATCCTGTTGGCGCACTGCGAACACACACCAAGCATCGACGCTAACGCGGCCAATCTGCGCGAGCTGTTCGGCGATCGTATTCCGCCTGCCGCTCACCCGCTCATCCGCAATGCCGAGGCGTGTCATCGATCCTCATCACTGGCGGTGGAACTGGCGAAACGTCACGGCACACGCCTTCACGTTTTGCACCTCACCACCGCGCGAGAGTTGGCGTTGTTTGAGGACAAACCGTTGGCGCAGAAACGCATCACCGCTGAAGTGTGTCTGCATCATTTGTTGTTCGATGATCGCGACTATCCAAGCCTCGGCAACCTGATCAAGTGCAACCCGGCGATAAAGAGTCAGAACGATCGTGATGCTTTGCGGGAGGCTTTGAACAGCAATCGGTTGGACGTTATCGGCAGCGATCATGCGCCGCATACCTGGGAAGAAAAGCAGCAGCCTTACGCACAGGCGCCGTCGGGATTGCCACTGGTGCAGCATGCGTTGCCGGCGCTGATGGAGTTGGTGGCGGATGGGGTTTTGCCGGTCACGACGTTAGTGGCGAAGACCAGCCATCGCGTCGCGGATCTGTTTGCGATTCCGGATCGTGGCTATTTGCGTGAGGGGTATTGGGCGGATCTGGTGTTGGTTGAAGCGCAGAGGCTGGAGGTCGATCGGCAGCCGATTCTGTCGCAGTGCGGATGGACGCCGTTTGCCGGGCGCAGCTTTCGGCATCGGGTGAATGCGACGATTGTGTCGGGGCAGATTGCGTGGCGGGAGGGACGGGTGAACGAGGGGTGTCGCGGGCTAGCGCTACGATTCATGCGCTGATTCAAAAACCCTGTAGGAGCTGACGAGTGCAACGAGGCTGCGATCTTTTGATCTTGTTTTTGGCAATCAAGATCAAAAGATCGCAGCGTGCCGCAGCTCCTACAGGGATCGCATTAAGCGCGGGGTTTCACAGCGCCGCAATCCTGGCCCAGCCAAACCGCACGGGTTTCCAGACTGCCCCTCTGGTTGATCCCGATCGCATTGAACGTGCCGTTGGCCACCGTGGTGAATTCACGATCACTGAGGAACGTCGCCACGCCGGTGCCCTGTGCTTTCGGGCAGCTGAAGCGGAATTTCCACTGGTTGCCGGTGCGATCGGTGATCTGCTGTTTGCAGCCCGACTGCGGGTCGGCCAACGGAATATCGTTGGTCGCCACCTGCTCTGGCGTCAGGCAGGCGCGGATGCCTTTGCCGCCGATATTGATGCCGTTTTTCTCCAGCGCCGCACGCTGTTGCGGGGTCATCTGCCCTTGCAGTTGACCGAGGATCGATTGCACATCCATAGGCTGATCATCGACCTTGACGTTGCTCGATGTCATTTCCCACAGACCCGGCTGCAGCATCTGCGCCTGAGCAACCACCGGCAAAGCCAAACCCAGACCCAGCGCCAAACCCAGCAGACGAACGTTCATCGAAAAACTCCTGATCAGTAGTGGCCGTTAGACGTCGGCCGGTTGCTTCGGTTCATGCACCAATTAAATAGCGACAATCGCGACAGAACATGGTCTGTTAAGCATTGAATCTTCCGGAGCAAGGCTGCCCCATGGATTATTTTGGACCGCACATTTTCGGTTACCTGATCGCCCTGATACACACCCTCGGCTTGATCGCCGCCCTTCACGCGGTGCTCACCGTGCGCACGGCTCAAGGCTCGATCGCCTGGGCATTGTCGCTGATCTTTATTCCCTACCTCACGCTAATTCCGTACCTGGTGTTCGGCCGAAGCACGTTTGATGGTTACATCAAGGCGCGGCGCCAGGCCAACGAACAAATGCGTCAGGCCATTTCCGAACTGAACTGGCGGCCTTGGGTGGAAGAAGCCCTGACCGCGCGCGCCTCGAATGCCTACGCCTCACTGCGGGCGATGCCCAAGCTTGGGCGCATGCCGTGTCTGGCGAACAACGAAGTGCAGCTGCTGATCAACGGCACCGCGACGTTCGAGTCGATTTTCCACGCCATCGAGCAGGCGAAGGAAGCGGTACTGATCCAGTTTTTCATCATCCACGATGACCGCCTCGGCCAGCGCCTGCGTGATCTGCTGCTGAAGAAAGCTGCCGATGGCGTGACCATTCACCTGCTCTACGACCGCATCGGCAGCCACGCCCTGCCCCACAGTTATGTGCAGGCGCTGCGTGATGGCGGTGTCGAGGTCAAAGCCTTCGCCACGCGCAGCGGCTGGCTCAATCGCTTTCAGGTCAACTTCCGTAACCACCGCAAGATCGTCGTGGTCGATGGCGTGGTCGGTTTCGTCGGCGGGCACAACGTCGGCGATGAATACATGGGCGAAAAACCACCGCTGGCACCGTGGCGCGATACCCACGTCAAAGTGCGTGGTCCGGTGGTGGCGTGCATGCAGGAATCGTTTGCCGAAGACTGGTTCTGGGCCGCACGCACCCTGCCGCCGCTGATCCTGCCGGATGAATACCCCGAAGACGGCGTGCTCTGCCAATTGCTCGCCAGCGGCCCAGCCGATGCGTACGAAACCTGCTCGCTGTTCTTCGTCGAAGCGATCCACGCGGCGACAGAACGGGTGTGGATCACCAGCCCGTATTTCATCCCCGATGAAGCGGTTTTCGCCGCGTTAAGACTGGCGGTGTTGCGCGGTGTCGATGTGCGATTGCTACTGCCTTCACGCCCCGACCACCGCATCGTCTACGCCGCTTCCAGCCTTTATGCCTTCGAAGCGGTGCGCGCCGGCGTGCGGGTGTTCCGTTACCGTCCCGGTTTCCTGCATCAGAAAGTGGTGTTGATCGACAGCGAGATCAGCGCGATAGGCAGCGCCAATCTGGACAACCGTTCGTTCCGGCTGAATTTCGAAGTGATGTTGCTGACGGTCGACAGTGCGTTCGCCGCCGACGTGGAACAAATGCTTAACGACGACTTCGCGCAGTCTGATGAAGTCGCCAAAGAAGAAAGCCGGGAGATCCACCGCCTGCAACAACTCGGCATGCGGATCGCCCGGCTTATTTCACCGATTCTCTAAAGCCCCCCTCTCCCTAAGGAGAGGAAAAGGTTTAGGGGTTATAGATGTCGTCGCGTGTCCATGGCAGTTCGTGGCTGCCATCCGGATGTGCTTTCACCGCGAGGATCTGGTGCAGATTGATCCAGCCGCGCGCGAAGGCGTAAGCACAGCCGGCCAGGTACAAACGCCAGATGCGCAGCGCCTGATCCGGCACCAGTTTGCCCGCAGCTTCGAGATTGTCCTCGAGCCGTTCGCTCCAGTGATCCAGTGTGCGCGCGTAATGCAGGCGCAAGCTTTCGACGTCGACAATCTCTAGCCCCGCTTCGCTGATCTCCGCCGAGATCATCGACAGGTGCGGCAGCTCGCCGTTGGGGAATACGTATTTCTCGATAAAGTCGCCGGCGCCGCGTCCCACCGGACGGCCATCCGTGTGTTTGGCGGTGATGCCGTGGTTCATCACCAGACCGCCCTCCTTCACCGCGCCGAACAGGGTTTTGCAGTACTCGGCGAGATTGGCGTGGCCAACGTGCTCGAACATGCCGACGCTGACCACCTTATCGAAACGGCCATCCTGCGGCAGGTCGCGATAGTCGAGCAGTTGCAGTTCGACCTGGTCTTCGAGGCCCTCGGCTTTTACTCGCTCGCGCGCCAGTTCCAGTTGTTCTTTGCTCAAGGTGATGCCGAAGACTTTCGCGCCGAATTCGCGTGCAGCAAAACGTGCCAGCCCACCCCAACCGCAACCGACATCCAACAGGTATTCGCCCGGCTGCAAACGCAACTTGCGGCATAAATGGCGGAATTTGGCTTGCTGCGCCTGCTCCAGGGTTTCGCTACCCGTTTCGAAATACGCGCAGGAATACGCCATGTCGCTGTCCAGCCAGAGCTGATAGAACGCGTTGGACAGGTCGTAGTGGTAGGAAATGGCTTTGGCGTCGGTTTCCTTGTCGTGCAAGGACCGCACCGGCTGATTGTCGTCATCGTCACCGAGCAACGCGTTACTCAATTCGTCGCAGACCCGGATGACCTCGCTGATCGAGCCCTCCAGTTCGAGCTTGCCTTCAACGAATGCCGCTCCGAGCGCATCGAGGCTGGGATGGGTGAACTGGGTGACCATCTGCGGGTCCTTGACCACGATGGTGACGCTGGGCGCCGGCCCCAGATTGAACTCATGGCCGTCCCAGAGTCGCAAGCGAAGCGGTAGCTGCAGATTCTGTAAGGCCGGTGGAAGTTGCGCGAGCATGGAAAATCCCCCTTGTTTCAGACCGTCAGATCTGAGGGTAGACCATCCTTGAAAAATAGCAGGCTATCGATTTAATTAGCCAAAACTATCGTTGCAGACGCTCCAGCAAGCCATCCTGAACCCACTGTTTCAACCACGTAACAGCTTGCAGCGGCGCGCCCTCACCATAGATGACTGCTGACGCGTCGCACAGTTCGGAGAAACTCCAGCCTTCGTTCAACAACCCATTCAGCGCATTCGCTTCAGCGCGGTCCAGACTGCGATAATTACAGACCAAGTCGTGACGCCAGATCACGCAGACCTGGGGTGTTTCGAGTGCCACGCTGTGCGGGAAATCCGCTTCATCCTTTACCGAGCGCCAAATCGCGACGCTGTTGAATTCACACACCAGCCATTGCAGCGAAGGCGTCGGTTTGAACTGCAAGGTCGGCCACTCTTCCGGCGCCAGTGCCGCCATCGTATTAATCGTCAGCGGCGCGCCGGCCGGGGAATCGAAGGCCAGGGTGAACGCCCATTCCAGCGCGGCCAGTTCCGCCAGCGGCGCACTTTGCTCAGGCACCAGATGCTCTCGGATAAACGCTTCAAAACCTTTACCCAGCCAACGCAGACTGTAATGCGCCGACGGATAGTGGCGAATGTACGCGGTGGCGAGCAGATCGAATTCTTCATCGCCCATCCAATAATGAATAGCCGGGAAATCGTGGGTCAGCACTTCCAGCAAACGCGCCGCGTAAGCGTTGTGATAAATCGCCAGGCCAGTACCGACGTCGAGCGTCGGCCCGCCGATCAGGCTGTCGGCCAAGGCGCGATCGGCCGGCGCGGCATCCAGCAGAAACGCTTCGAACGCCAGTTGCCATTCCTTCAAGCGCATTGCTGTCTCCCGGCCAGAACCGTGTCACCCAACTCGCGGGCCTTGTGCAGCTCGGCGAGCAGTTCTTCGAACGGCGGGAAATGATCATCGCGTTCCAGCAAGGTCGCCACCGGGCCGATGTGTTCCAGCGTGCGTTGATACAGCGCCCAGACCGGATCACTCACCGGATGGTCGTGGGTGTCGATGACGTAATCACCGTAGTCGTTGTGCCCGGCCAGATGCAGTTGGCGCACTTTTTCTGCCGGCAAACCTTGAATGAACGCCCACGGATCGAAGCCGTGATTGCGCGAACTGACGTAGACATTATTAACGTCGAGCAACAACTCGCAGCCACTCTCCCGGCTCAGGGCCGCGAGAAATTCCCATTCGCTGAACTCGTCCAACGCGGCGCGCACATAGCTGGAGACGTTCTCCAGCACCAGCGGCCGCTGCAAGACATCCTGAACCTGCGCCACACGGCCGGCGATGTATTCCAAGCTTTCTGCGGTATAGGGCAGCGGCAGCAAATCGTGCAACTGATGGGCGTTGCCACGGCTCCAGCACAGGTGATCGGAGATCCATGCCGGTTTGACCCGTTCGGCCAGTTGCTTGAGTTGTTTCAGATAGTCCGGATCGAGGGCATGCGGCCCACCGATGGACAAGGACACACCATGCATCACCAGTGGATAGCGCTCGGCGATGGCGTCCAGGTAGTACAGAGCCTTGCCGCCCTGCACCATGAAATTTTCGGAGACCACTTCAAACCAGTCGACGTCCGGCGACTGTTCGAGGATCTGCTGATAATAAGCGCTGCGTAAACCGAGGCCGTAACCCAGGAAAGGAAGCGAAGCTGACATGTCGGACTCCTGCTAAAAGTGGCCGCAGTGGCGTGAACCACTGCGGCGGCACTTGCGGTCAGTTATTCGCCGACCTTGCCACCTGCTTTTTCGCAAGCCGCTTGAGTCATGGCCTTGAAGCCCATGCCTTTGCAGGTGCCCAGACCTTTGCAGGCGTGATCTTTGGTCTTGCAGTCGTTCTGGCCTTTGCAGGCATTGACGCCGTAGCAGTGAACGTTGGCATCAGCAGCCGTAGCGGTAGTCGAAACACCGGCAAACATCGTAGCAGCGGCAAAAGCGAGAGCGGCACCAGCAGCAGCAGTCTTGATAGTCATTGTTGTAGTCCTCAGTCATCGTCAGGGATGTCGGCTGAACGGTTTGTTCAGTCTCGACATAGCACTAGAGAGAGCGACCCGGATGGCGTTACAACACGAGCAAAATTAATTTCAGATCTCTTCCTTGAGCTTGAGCAGTGGTTCCTGAAAGCGCAGCAAGCGCCCGGCATTACCCAACACCAGCAGCGTACTGAGGTTATGCAACAGCGCCGCGATCATCGCCCCGGCGGCACCCAACCAACCGAATGCGGCGAACACAACGATGGCCAGCGTCCAGCCCAGACCGATGACCACGTTGACTTGCAAGGTTCGGCGACACTGGCGACTGAGGCGTACACAGGTTCCGAGCCGGCGCAAATCGCTGCCGATCAGCACGATGTCAGCCGAGGCCAACGCGATATCCGCACCGCCCGCGCCCATCGCCACACCGACCACGCCGGCCTTGAGTGCCAGCGAATCGTTGATGCCGTCACCCACCACCATCGGCCGGAAACCGTTGTCGATTTCCTTGAGCACACGATTGAGTTTGTCCTCGGGTAAGGCTTGGGCTTGAACCTCTTGCAAACCAACATCACGCGCCAAAGTCTGAGCGACACTCTGCCGATCACCGGTCAGCAACAGTTGCCGACCCAAGCCCAATTCGCGCAACTCGCTGAGGGCAAAACGCGCCTCCGGTTTGACGCTGTCGGCCAGCAACAACCACGCGAGAAATTCACCGTTCAAGGACAACCCGGCAATCGGGCCGTCGTGCTCGGGAACGGTCGTAGTAATGATGCCCAATTGCGCGAACAACTCCGGTCGCCCCAGCGCCGCCTCGCCCTGCTCCGTCATGGCAACCACACCAAGACCCTGACGCTCGTGTATCTCACTCAGGGCCACCGACTGTTCCTGACTGACCAACCCCGCCAACGCTCGACTCACCGGATGACTGCTCGCCGCTCCGAGGCTGGCAGCCAGTGCGGTAATCGCGGAGCTGTCTGCGTGGGAACTGTCGATCGACTGCAAACGCAACGTGCCGTAAGTCAGCGTGCCGGTCTTGTCGACAACCAGCGAGGTCAGGTCAGCCAGTTCTTCAAGAAACGCCGAACTGCGGATCAGAATTCCGTGACGCGCCGCCACCGCGACACCGGCAATTGCCGTCGCCGGCGCAGACAACACCAA
The DNA here is from genome assembly GCF_044753305.1 of Pseudomonas sp. NPDC088429. Taxonomy (NCBI): domain Bacteria; kingdom Pseudomonadati; phylum Pseudomonadota; class Gammaproteobacteria; order Pseudomonadales; family Pseudomonadaceae; genus Pseudomonas; species Pseudomonas sp. NPDC088429. The sequence continues at coordinate 61,327 of NZ_JBIVMX010000017.1, forward strand.
CGCGCACGGACACGCCGCCACCAACACCGCGAGCATCGCCTGCGCATCGTTGGTGACGAACCAAGTCACCGCCGCCAGCAACAACACCAGCACCATGTAACTGCCGGCATAACGCTCGAGCAAACGAGTGATCGGTGGTTTCGAACGCTCGGCGTTTTGCATCAGGGCGATGACTTTGCCGAGGGTCGATTCATCGCCGGTGCGAGTCACTTCAATACGCAGCAGCCCATCAAGGTTGATCGCGCCGCCGAACACCGTCATGCCGACAGCCGCCTCGACCGGCACTGACTCGCCAGTAATCGAAGCGGTATCGAGACTGGCCTGACCGGACAAAACCCGACCATCCGCCGGCACCCGATCACCGGCGCGCACCTCAACAGTGTCGCCAGATTTCAGCGTGCCGTTGTCCACTTCGAGGATCGAACCATCAGCCTGAACCTTGCGCGCGTGACTGCGCGTCAGTTGGCCAAGCGCATGGATCGCTTCCTGCGAACCGATGACACTGCGCTCCTCCAGCACGTGGCCGAAGATCATGATGATCGGCAGCAACGCCGCCGTGAGCAGATCGCCAGTCGCCCACGCGCCGAGCATGGCCAAGGCAATCAGTTGATCGGTGATGCCGTGCAGGCTTGGATAACGCAGGCTGTACCACGCCGAACGCATCACCGGCACGGCGACTAATAAAGAAGCAAAACCAAGCAGCAACTGACTGACACCGGTTTGCTCCGGCACCAGCCAACGCCAGATCAAACCGAGACCCAGCAAGCCCAGCGCAAGCATCGCGAGGGTCAGTTGCCGAGCGGCGCGGCGTTGTTCGGCCGAGGACAACAGGCTCGGGGCGGCGGTCGTCGCAGTCATTTAATGGCTCCCTGAATGATCAGGCGGGAATCGTCTTTCGGATCGACCGTGGTCACCGATCCGGCCTGGCCGAGAATCTTCGGCATGCGCTCGCGGTACAGGCGCAAGAGCATTTGCGGGTCGGCGCTGCTGGCCAGACTCGACACCGTGGCGGTGTCGGCCGAGGCCTTGGCCAGGCGTTCACCGGCCTGCGCGTGAGCTACTTGCAGCGTGCGGTCGGCTTGTTCGTTGGCGGTCTGGGTGAGTTTCTCGGCGTCAGTGCGCGCGTTGGCCACGGCTTTATCGGCTTGCTGACTGGCAGTCAGCACGGCGTTGAACGCACTTACGGCAGGGTCAGGCAGACTCGATTGCACATCAACCCGTGCCACTTCGATACCGATGCCCTGCCCGCTCGCCTTCAACTCGGCGAGGCGTTTGTTGATGCCTTGCACCAGATCACCGCGCAGCCTTTCACGGCGTTCGGCGGCTTGATTGTCAGCGCCGATCAACTCAGGACGAGCGACAAGAATAGTGTCGAGATCGCGCGCGGCCGTCAGTGCGACGGCGCTGCGGGTGACCAATCGATCCAGCGCCGGCAGCACATGATCGGCCTGCAAGACGAAGTCGTAAGGGTCGGTGACTTTGTAGAACACCCGCACATCCAGTTGCACCACGCCGGCATCACCGGTCAATAAATAACCAGACCCCGCCAGCGCATCGCTCAGCGGTGTGGCGAACGAAGCGACACGATCAGCCTTCAGCGCCTCATCGCTGCGCAACAGGTTTTCCACTCGGCGTTCGATGACTCGATCCGCTGCGGGCAACAAAATCACATGTTCGAATGGCTGCGGCCAGGCCAACAACAGACCGGCGTTCTGTACGCGATCCAGTGCGCCAAAATGCAAAACCAAGGCGCGATTCTGCGGGTCGATCTGCCGCACGTTGGAGAATGCCCACGCCAATGCGGCTAACACCGTTACCGCATACAGGGCAAAAAATGCCAAACGACCGGCCTGAATCCACGGGCTGTTTAGCGAATGTGTTCCACGTGGAACTTCTTCACTCATGGCTGCGATCCGGATTTGCTGTCGAGTGTCGGCGGGCCATCGACCAGTACGCGGAATGGCGCGGCGTCGGTGCGCAGAATTAGCTTGGTGTCTGGCGTGACAATGGTGCCGAGGGTGTCCAGCGAGCGCAGCAAGTTATACAGCTGCGGCGAACTGGCGTAGGCACGGCCGTAAATCTGCGCGGCTTCGACGCGAGATTGCGCTTCGATTTCTGCGGCTTTCACGGTGGCGTCAGCTTGCACAATTCGCGCATCGCGTTCGGCAGCGGAACGGATTTGCGCCGCTTCGCGTTTGCCGATCGCCGTACGTTCGGTGGCAATGGTTTCACGCTCGGCGCGCATGCGATCGACCGTGGCAGTCAGCGTCACCGACGGCAAGGTCAAACGCTCGATGCCGACTTGCACGACACGCACGCCATAGGTCGCGAGCAATTGCTGATCAATCTGCTGACGCAACTGCGCTTCGAAGTCAGCGATGTGCACTTGGCTGGCATCGGTGTTGACCAGATTCGCCAGATCGAAACTGCTCGCAGTGGTTTCCAGCGCCGAGCCAACGAAGGTGCGAATCTGCCGCGCCGCTTCATCGGGCTGGTTTTGCACTGCGCGCATGAAGCGCTGCACGTTGCTTGGATCGCCCTGCACCTGCCACGCCACGTAGGCCTGAACGATGATGCGCAAACCATCGCGGGTGCCGACATCCTGCAAGCCGCTGGAGGTAGTGCGCAGACGTAGATCCACCGGAATCGCCGCTTCGAATGGCGCCGGCCAGCGCCAGCTCAAACCTGGATCGAGCAGTACTCGCGCTGGATTGCCGAAGCGGGTAATGACCGTGGCTTCACCGGAGCGCACTTGCACCAGGCTTGCCGCCGCGATAGCGAACGCCACCAGCAACACCGCCCAGCCCATGCGCCGCCACGGGAAAGGCCCCGCCTCTTCCGGCGCACCGTGGTGATGATGCCCGTGATGATGGTGATGTCCGCCGTGGCCGTGATCGTGGCCGCTGTGATCATGCGGTTCGTGCGTGTGCGACTGGCTCAATGGGCGACTCCTGGTTGAGCGATGGTGCGCGCGGGCGTCGGGTCAGCCGGCAGCGTGAAGGTACGCAGGTCGATGGTCGGCGCATTGCTGCTGCCACCGAGGCGATGATCGAGTACCAGCAATTTGGCTTTGCTCAGGCCTTGGCTGAGCTGCGCGAGGTATTGCTCCAGCACAAAGGCCTGACCGGCACTGGCGTAGGCTTTTTGTTCGGCGCTGAATTTCAGATCCGCCGCCTGCGCCGTGGCACTGGTTTCGCGTGCATTGGCACTGGCCTGATCGCGAGCGAGGCTGGCCTGCAATTGCGCCTGATTACTCGCTTCGGCCGCTGCGCCACGCTCGCGGGAGATCAACGCCTGCGCACCGATCTGCGCCGCTTGCACCGCGTGATAAGCATTGGCGGCACCGGCCGGCGGGTGAATGGCTTCAACCACTGTGGCGAGAATCTCGACGCCACTGTTGAGTTGTTGCAGATCACTTTGCACCGCGCGACCGATCTCCTCGCCCAGCCCAACCCGGTCTTCACCGAGCAAACCGTCGAGCGTACGCGAAGCAAAGTCGTGCACCAGAATCCGGCTGGCGGTGCTGCGGATCAGCGTTGGCACATCAGCGCTGTTGTACGTCGCGGCCAGCGCCGCCTGATCCGTCAGGCCGATGCGATAGACGAAGCGCACGTCCATGTTGACGATCTGAAAGCTCTGCTGATCGCCGCGGCTGCTGGCGATCACTTGCGACTTGTCGTTGACGTGACTGGCGTCCCACAAACGGTTGGCCGTCATCGGTGCCGGGCCTTCAGCAGGATCGACTTGTGGCGGTGCCGGGTTCTCGCCGACGCTGGTAGCGAGTTCATGCACCACGCCGTTTTCGACGATCAACACGCGACCCAACGGCCACGGCAAACCTGTGTGCAAACCGGGGCCAAACACCTGCACCGGTTTGCCGAAACGCTCATAAATGCCTCGGCCCTGCAGCGGGATTTCGTGGATGCCGGTGAGCAACCAACCCACCGCTGCGACCAGCGCCAGCACCGGCAGAAACGCTCGGCGCATGTAACTGAACGCCCAGATCTGACGCAAGTCGATGCCAAAACGGTTGTGCAATTCATGCTGCAACGCGAGCAACGGTTGCGGTGGCCAACGCAGCATGTCGGCGACGAAACTGCGCGCCAGTAGCGTCGGTTCGAGCTGTTCGCGGCGTGGGCTGAAGACCGAGAGTACCGCGCGCAATAGCAGCTCGATCGCGACCAATCCCGGCAAGATGCCGATGAGTACCGCCACGCGAACCGGCCAAACCGCGTTCTCGCCAGCGAACAATAAACACAGCGCGCCGAGCACCAGACTGATGATCGCCACGCGCGTCAGTTGCGCCAGCGCTCCTGCTTCTGGCCATTGCGCTGGATTTTCCTGAGCGAGTTGCCGCTCCAGCACCAGCAAGCCGAACGCCAGCAGCAGCGCCAACGCCGCACCGACGGAGGCGGACACTCCAACGGCAGCGGCGGGCAACGTCAGGTTCCACACCTGTTCGATGCTCAGCGCCACCAGCAACGCCCAACCGCCCAACCACAGCGTCGCTGCACCGATCTGGCCAAGCACATGCAAACCGCGCTGACTGAGGCGATCCAGCAGGCGCTCGTACCAACCTTCTGGCGCAATCGCTTCATCGTCGGCAGTCGGCGTCAGCACAACAGGATTGATCACCCGCGCGCGCCATTGCGTCACCCACCACGCCGATTGCAGCCCGGCGACCAGCACCAGCAACGCCGCGCTCTGATTGACCAGCAGCGGCAGCCACAATGACTGCGGCGCAAACAACCCGACGAAAAACGCCGACACCCAGCCCGCCCCGGCCAATCCGCCAAGGCCCAACGCCCAACGCCGCAGTCGTCTGCCCTGCATGGCCGCCTGCTGAAAACGCGGCAGTCCGGTCACTTGCGTGCCATCCACCTCCAGATCAACTTGCATATCACCCCAAAATCATTGGCTCACGGTTCATATCGTTACGATATAACGAAAAGCGTGAAATATTCGTACACAATTACCCGTATTCAAAGATGCTCAACCTGTCGCTTGCCTGAAGCCTTGACCGAAATGTCTGGAAACGCACATATTACGTTCGTAATTTTTATCGACAGCTACTTTTAGCGATCCGCATCCATTCATCAGGAGCAAGCGCATGAGCAACTATGACGTAGTGATTCTGGGCGGCGGCCCCGGTGGTTATAACGCGGCGATCCGCGCCGGCCAGTTGGGCCTCAAGGCCGCTTGCGTCGAAGGTCGGGCGACCCTCGGCGGCACCTGCCTGAACGTCGGTTGCATGCCGTCCAAAGCCCTGTTGCACGCCTCGGAGCTGTACGACGCGGCGATGGGTGCGGAATTCGCCAACCTCGGCATCGAAGTCAAACCGACGCTGAACCTCGCGCAAATGATGAAACAGAAAGACGAAAGCGTGACCGCCTTGACCAAAGGCATCGAGTTTCTCTTTCGCAAGAACAAGGTCGACTGGATCAAGGGCTGGGGCCACATCGACGGGCCGGGCAAGGTCACGGTGACTGACGATCAGGGCAGCAAAGTCGAGCTGACTGCCAAGGACATCATCATCGCCACCGGCTCCGAGCCCACTCCCCTGCCCGGCGTCGAGATCGACAACAAGCGCATCCTCGATTCCACGGGCGCGTTGTCGCTGAGCGAAGTGCCCAAGCATCTGGTGGTCATCGGGGCCGGCGTGATCGGTCTGGAATTGGGTTCGGTGTGGCGGCGACTCGGCGCGCAGGTGACCGTGGTCGAATACCTCGACCGCATCTGCCCCGGTGTTGATGCCGAAGCCGGCAAAACCCTGCAACGCTCGCTGAGCAAACAGGGCATCGCCTTCAAGTTGAGTTCGAAAGTCACCAGCGCGACGACGTCGGAGAACGGCGTGCAGCTCAGCGTTGAGCCGGCGGCGGGCGGCACGGCGGAACTGCTCGAAGCCGATTACGTGCTGGTGGCGATTGGTCGTCGTCCGTACACCCAAGGCCTGGGCCTGGAAAACGTCGGTCTGAGCACCGACAAGCGCGGCATGCTCGCCAATAAACAGCATCGCACCGAAGCGGCTGGCGTCTGGGTGATTGGCGACGTGACGTCCGGGCCGATGCTCGCGCACAAGGCTGAGGATGAAGCGATGGCCTGCGTCGAGCAGATCCACGGCAAGGCTGGCGAGGTGAATTACGACCTGATCCCCAACGTGATCTACACCAAGCCGGAACTGGCCAGCGTCGGCCAGACCGAAGAGCAGCTCAAGGCTGAGGGTCGCGCCTACAAGGTCGGCAAGTTTCCGTTCACCGCCAACAGCCGGGCGAAGATCAACCATGAGACCGAGGGCTTTGCCAAAGTCCTCGCCGATGAACGCACGGATGAAGTGCTCGGCGTGCATCTTGTGGGGCCGAGCGTGAGTGAGATGATTGGCGAATTTTGTGTAGCGATGGAATTCAGTGCCTCGGCGGAGGACATTGCCTTGACCTGTCATCCGCATCCGACACGCTCGGAAGCGTTGCGCCAGGCGGCGATGAATGTTGAGGGGATGGCGACGCAGATGTAGAAGATCAAAAGATCGCAGCCTTCGGCAGCTCCTACATGAGATGCGTCCCCTGTAGGAGCTGCCGGAGGCTGCGATCTTTGCTTGTCAGGCCGGAAGATGTCCCAAAGGCAAAGCCCCCGGTGTCTTCACCGTGTGAATCGCAAAGTTGCTGCGGATGTCACTCACCCCCGGCAACTTCAACAGGCAGCCGCTGAGAAAGCGGTCATACGCGCGCAGATCCGGCACCACCACTTGCAGCAAAAAATCCGATTCCCCCGACACCAGAAACGCCGATATCACCTCCGGCAGCGCCGTCACCGCCGCATAAAACGCCTCGGCCTGTTCGTCGTTGTGGCGTTCGACCTTGACCCCGACAAACACCGTCAGCCCCAGCCCGACTTCATCGCGATCAAGATTGGCCTGATAGCCGCGAATCACCCCCGCCTCTTCCAGCATGCGCACCCGGCGCAAACACGGCGATGCCGACAAGCCGATTTCATCCGCCAGCTCGACGTTGCTCAGGCGCCCGTCCCGTTGCAGGGCGGCGAGGATTTTGCGGTCGAAGGCATCCAGTTTCATGTTTGGCAGATCCCGATAGTTATCGCGCATAAAGCTAGCAGGTTATGCCAATTGCAGAAGCTTTTGAAGCCGACTACGCAAGCACCTGCCCCGCCCTTTAGTCCTAGACTGGCGCTACCGAATCGACAACGAAAGGACTAAAACGTGGCGAGTCTCTGGCTGTTTTTCCTGGCATTGGCGGTGGTTTTTCTGCTGCCCGGCCCAGACATGATCCTGCTCCTGCAAACCGGCGCGCGTCAGGGCCGCGGCGCCGCATTGGCCACGGCGATAGGCCTGGCGATTGCTCGAGGTTGTCATGTGGCATTGGCGGCGTTGGGGCTGGCGGCGCTATTCAAAGCAGCGCCGTGGGCGTTCGAAGTGGTGCGGCTCGCCGGTGCGGCGTATCTGCTGTGGATCGGCATTCAATGCCTGCGCAGCACACTGCTGCCGAACCTGACGACAGGTGAAACTGCCGATAGCCACGGCCAATGGCGCGCAGCGATCCGCCGAGGTTTGCTGACCAACCTGCTCAACCCCAAAGCCCTGTTGTTCTGCTCAGTGCTGTTGCCGCAATTCATCGTCGCCGACGGCGCGCCAGTGCTGAGCCAGTTCGCCCTGCTCGGTGCGCTGCTGGTCGGCGTCGGTCTGCTGTTCGACAGCGCCTATGCGCTGACCGGCGCCGCGCTGGGCCGTTGGCTGCAACACAGTCCAACGGCGCAACGCGTGCAGCAATGGTTGTTCGGCAGCCTGTTGATCGGTTTCGCCGTGCGCCTGACCTTCGTCCAGCAGGCTTAGCCTTTGCGGGCCTTGCGCTGACGACGGCTGATCAACAGCAACGCGGCGGCCGTGACCAAGACAATCGCGCCAACCTGCACCGGCCACTTGTATGGTCGCAGCGTCGCGCGTACGGAGTCCGTGACCTGGGTGACGTAACGCTTGTCGGCGTTTTCGAAATCCGGGTACGGGCACTGATTGCCGAAATCCACCGCCCACAACACGTACGGGCCTTCCTTGATGTAACGCTGATACAGCGCGCTCTGCTCTTCGAGGCTGCTGTTCCAACCCGCCGCGTTGCACAGCACGGCAGCAAACGCCTGGCTGGTGTGCGGCAGGTTGTCGGCGGCGCGGCTGGCCAATTCGGTGGCGACGAAACGGTAGTGATAGCGCTGATCCGGTTTCGCTTCGCTGGCCTTCTGGCGCTGCACTTCGGCTTCGCTGACCAGCGGGCCGACTGTCAGCTCGGTGGATTCCAGGCTGAAGTTACCGCCGAACGTGGCGTAATCCGGGGCCATCTCGTAACCGAGGATGTCCATGCCCCACTCGCGCGCTGTCCACGCGGCGTTGTACAGCGCACTCGCGCGTTTAGTCGGCCACCACGCGGAATCGGCTTTCAAGCGTTGCTCACCGTAGAGCCGCGCCTTGTTTTGCAGGTAGGGATTGTCGAAATACGCGACCGCTTCGGCGTAATGCCCTTCGCGCAGCAAGCGCCGACCGAGCAGATTGCGCAGGCTGGCGGCGACCGGCAGCGGCACGTAGTTGTCGCGCTCCTGTGGAGTCAGTGCGGGCGGTGCCGGGACGTTATCGTCGACGTATTTTTTCAGCTCTTGAACCGTCAGCACGCGTTCGGCCACGGTCGCCGCATCGAACCAATAGGCGCTGTTACTGCGATACAACTGCACGAACGCTTGCAGGTATTCGCCGCGCTGCAAGGCGAGAATCGCGCTTTCGCCTTCGACCCGGCATTTCGGCTGCAGGCTTTCGTACGCCCAGTCCGGCGTGCGGCGATAACCCCAATCTTCTTTCTGCGGGAAGGCCTGCGCGGCTTTCGAATAGGCTGCGGCGGCGGCATTTTTGTCGCCGTCACGTACCGCCAGTTTCGCGCGCAGCCACCACGCGAGTCCGCCGTCGCCGGCATTTTCCAAGAAAGCCTTGGCGCCCGCGTAATCGCCCTGTTGATAACTCATCGCTGCCAGACGATCAGCATTTTCGAGACTGCCACGGGTGCTGTTTTGCAGCAGCTTCACCAGTTTCTTTTCGTTCGGCGGTTCGTCGCCAAACGACCAGCCCTGACGGCTGACCAACGAAGCCGTGACCAGTTGCTGCACCGATGTGTGCTGAAGCAATTCGGCCAGTTCGGCCTCGGGCAATTCCGCCAACTCATTCATCAATTGCTTGAGCGAGGTGTAACCCACGGCGGAACCGTGCAGGTTCTGCGCTTCATACAATTCGATGGCCCCGTTCCAGTCGCCCGCCGCGCGCACCACCCGCGCCTCTTCGCCGAGGCTGGCGACACCCAGCTCCAACGGATCGCTGAAACCGTCGATGCTCAGTTGCCGAGCCTGACGGAACGCATCACGCGATCGCTCCAGCGCGACGACCTTATCCCCGGCTTCGCTGCTCATGGCGAACAACGTACGCCCGAGAGAATACGCAGCCCAGGTGCTGCGCAAGGGACGCTGATCCGCCGGCAGCGCCAGGAGCTTGTTGAAATATTCGACGGCGAGTTGATGATCGCCCGTGGCAAACGCCACTGCGCCAGCCACGTACAAGCGGATTTCCGCCGGCAGGCTGGCGCCCTGCACCTCGACCTGATGCGCATCGGTCAGGCCGCGCAGTTGCTTGACCAGCGTTTGCTGCTCGGCGCTCAACCCTAGCTGTTCAGCCTTATCGCGCGCCTCGGCGGCTGCGTTTTCTTCGCCGTACAGGTCGTCGGGATTGTGCGTCGCCGCCGTGACGTTGTTCAGCCCGGCGATGGCTTTGCCGAGGCGGCTGAGTTCGAAGTTGAAATTGCCCTCCGGCAGATCCGCCAGGGTTTGCCCGCGATTGTCGAGCAGGCGCATCGGGAAGTCCGGGCCGCAGGCCAGCGCCGAGCCCAATGGCAAGCAGAGGCTCAGGCAGAGCAGATGGCGGGGCCAGTTACGGGTCAACATGCGAACCTCCTTGATCAATATGTGCGCAACGCGCCCAACCGATGGCGCGTTGTCCGCCCGCCGGCAATCGGCCGTCGCGCAGGCGGGTGAAGGTAAGCAGATCCGGGCCTTGTTGCAATGCATAACCGGCGAGCGCATCGGCACCTTCACAGCTTTGCGCCTTCAAGGTGATTTGCGCGGGCCAGGCACTGTCGAGGTTGCCGGGGTTGTCGAGTTTGATGTCGTAAAGACCATCGTTTTCGCTGAACGTCACGCCGAGCTGGCTAACGAGTTGATCGCCACGGGCCACCGCGCGCAACGTGGTCAGACTCCAGGCGCGGCGATCGTTGGCCAGCGGCAAACGAAACCAGATTAACCCGGCCAGATGCGCCGGCGGGTCTTCGCGCAGGGTCTTGCCGAGTTGGCTCAATTGCAGCGGATCGGCGAGCAGTTCCTGACGCTCGCCACCGCGCTCAAGCTGCACCTCACTTTCCACCAGCGGCGCCCCACCGTCGTCCGGCAACAGCGCGACACCGTAGGCCGGCAGCGCGAGATAAAACGGTTTATCGGTGATTCGCGACCAGGCCTTGGCCCATTTCAACGCCTGAGCAGAATCGAACAATCCCCGACGCGGGTCACTGACGGCGTGGACTTGCAGCACGCTGCTGTCGACGGTTTGCAGGAGTGTCGGCAATTGCGCGCTGTCGAGCCAGGCTGGCAGTGCGGTGATGCTCAGCGGGATCTCTTTCGGCAATGCCGAGCGCAGCTGTTTGAGGAATTCAGCGTAGGCCGGTAAACGCGCATTACCGGCGTCGTGATCGATCTCGACGCCGCTCAGCGTCAGGCCTTGCGCCTGCCAATCGGCGAGCACTTGGAGAATCTGTGCAGTGACTTGATCCTGATCCAGCGACTTGAGTTGCCCGTCGAGACGAATCACCGCGATCAACGCACGGCCATCGGCTTTCAACAACGGCGCATCGATTCGCGCGCGGCTCCACCCGGCATTGGGGAAGGCTTGCAGGGCTAACACGCGCAGCGTCGAGAAATCATTGTGGCTGTCGCGCAACGCCGACTCATGGGCTGGCGTCCATTGGCGTTGCCAGATGTAGAGTTGTTGGTCGAGGGGTGGCGCGTCTTGCTGCTTGCAACCCACAAGCAAGATGCCCAAGAACAGACCAACAATAAACCGCATACCTTCCAACCCCCGAACGCCACAAGGCTGCAAGGTTACACAAAAACCCTGTAGGAGCTGTCGAGTGAAACGAGACTGCGATCTTTTGATCCTGTTTTTTAAAATCAAGATCAAAAGATCGCAGCGTGCCGCAGCTCCTACAGAGGTACTCCGGGTTTACGGGCGATGATGATCTGGCTTTTGGCAATCACCGAGTCCAGCGCCTGTTTGATCTGCGCGCCACGTGGCGAGCTGAGCAACGCCTGCCAGGTATCCGCCCAGTGATTGAGCAACGGATGATCCGGGTTGTTCAAATCAACCTTGGCTTCCCAGAACAACAGCATCCACACCGACCAGTAAAACCCGTGCTGGCTGTGGCTGATGATCTCCAGCCCGGCATCGCTGACCATCGTCTTGAACTGCTCTTCGCTGATGATCCGAATGTGGTTGGGCTTCTGGAAATACTCATCGGCGGCGATGCCTATTTGCAGGTTTTCGGAACTTGAATGCGGCACGCTCAGCAGGTACATGGCACCCGGCTTGCCGACCCGTACCAGTTCAGAAAGAAATTGCGCCGGGTCATCGACATGCTCGATCACTTCGGTGGAAACCACCCGCGTTGCCGTGGCGTCGGCTATCGGTAAAGGATTGCAGTCCGTGACATGGCATTCGATATCGCGCGCCGGCGTGTCGCTCAGGCGCTGACGGGTCGCTTCGACCTTGGCCGCGTCGATGTCGGCGATGATGATTTTCGCCCCGCGCATGCCGCAGAAATGCACATTGCCGCCATCACCGCAGCCGACGTCGAGCAATACGTCGTCAGGGCTCACCACAAAGCCTTTGAACAGCTCGCCGGTGGCTTCTGTGTACCAGCCGCTGAGCACCGCGTCGTGCAGGCCGACCATGTAAGAATCTTTTTTCTCGGGGATCACAGCGGCAGGCGGCTCGGCAACTGGAGTCGGTGCAGTCGGCAATAATTTTTTCAAAAGTTGCAGCATGAAAACGCTCCAGAGGATCGGCTGGCATCGGCGAACCGGTTGCCTGGCAAGTGATGGAACAAAACGCCCGGCACAGCGATGGCGCACAATTTTTCGATGGCCATGATCCGTTTGCCGGTCATGACGTGCGCCCTGCATCCAGAGGTTTGCGGGCGATGATGACCTGACTTTTCGGCATCAATTGATCGAGGGTCTGTTTGATCGCATGGCCATCGGGCTGGGCCAGCAGGTCTTGCCAGGTGCGGGCCCAGCTTTCCATCAACGGTGGATACGGCGCCTGAATACGATCACGCACCGCGCCGCCGGGATCTCTGCCGGCCGCGCGCTCGCTCGCCCAGAAAAAAATCATCCCCATCACCCAGAAAAATCCATTGGCCTGGCGATGCTCGATTACCAGACCCGCGTCCTCTACCAATGCGGCGAAACGCTCCGCGGTAAAAATCTGCACATGATTGGGCGATTGGTAATAGCTGGCCGGGGCGATGCCCTTCTGCAAATGCTCGCCCACCGGTGCCGGTACGCTGAGCAGGTATTGCGCACCGGGGCGCCCCATGCGCACCAGTTCGGCCATGAACGGTTCCGGGTGGTCGATGTGCTCCAGCACTTCCATGCACACCACTTTGCTGGCGCAGCCATCGGCTAATGGCAGCGGCAGGCTGTTGCTGACCAGGCCCAGGTTCAGTTGATGGCTTTGCGCGTCGACCTGCCGGGCAAGATCGCGCACCTTGTGGTGTTCACTGTCAGTGAAAATCACCGAGGCGCCCTGTCGGACAGCGAACAATGTTGCCACGCCTTCGCCGCAACCAACGTCGAGCAGCGTGTCATCCGCCGTGATTGCAAAACCTTTGAGCAATTCGCCCGAGGCGCCTAAAAACCAGCCGTCGAGCACGGCGTCATGCAAACCGACATCAGCAGGCGAAACGCTGGGGAGCGGCGCAGGCTCGGGCATCGGTGGGGGCGCGGGTAACCATCGTGCGAGCAGTCGCCGAATCATGCGCGCGAGACTTGTGCAGGAGGCGTCTGAGCCGATTGCAGACGTTGTTCAAAAAATGCCCGCAAACGCTGTTCGGTGTTGTCCTGACTGCAAAAACGCTGCAGATTGCTGACGGCGTGGGCCGACATTCTGGCGTAGCGCTGACCATCGGTTTTCGCCACGTCATAGCTGGCGCGATAGGCCGTACACAGCGAATCCCAGTCGGTCATGTAGCGCATCGTCCGATACGCCGCGCGGGGATCGTGCGGCCAGGCCGTGAGCTCTTCAGTGAAATCGACGATGAACGCACAATCGCCGTCGATGTAATCGGCCATTGCCGTGTTCAGCGGTGCAATCGCCGGTTTGCCGCACGACATGAATTCCATTAACGGCAGGCACTGCCCTTCGCCGTAGGAGCTGTTGACCACGTAGCTGGTGGCCTGCACCAGCGCTTCATAATCAGCATCAGCCAGATAGCCGTGGATCAGCACGATCCGGCATTGGTACGTCTGATTCTTGTAGAGATGATGCACCATGTCGTACAGCGCATTGGCGATGTCATGGTGGGTGAGTTTCAGCACCAGCGTTGCATCGGGCACGTCACGAAAAGTGCTGCAGAATGCACTGATCATGTCATGCCAATTCTTGCGCCCGTCATAGGGATTGAACACCGAGGTGTAGACCACGCCCTCAAGTTGCACCGTGCAATCCTGCGGTGGACCGCTGAACGACATCGGCGTCCCCTCTTGCAGCTCGCTTGGGCCATACGGCCGCAAGTCGACGGTGCGGCTGTCGATCAACAGACCTCGCAAATTCAACTGCACGTTTTCCACCACTGAGCTTTTGCTCAATGACTGACCACGCGCAGCGAAGCGATCCCACACCGGCGCCGGGATTGCACACACCGGATAATCGGCACCCATCACATCGCGCACGGTATTGACCGTGAACGTCGAATGGGTGATCGCCCTGCCGCAGGCCTCCAGCACCACACGCCAGTCATGGCGCGGTTCACCCTGCCAGCTCTCGGTCGGAATGGTACTGAATTCCCAGGCAAATACCGGAATGGTCGGGCATGCATAATGAATCGGCGTGCGATGCGGCGGCGAGAACGACAGGTAAACACATGCTTCGCCACGGCTCAGGCAATCGAAATACAGGCGATCGACCAATTCGTCGGGATTACTCACCTCGATGACCTGCCCGATGCGTTCCAGCACCGGGCGGAATTCCTTGAGCACGAAGTAATAGCTGTACTCGGGCCGGCCGAGGTTTTGCTGGATATTGCTCTTGTTGGTTTCCGAATGAATGATGATCAGCATGAGGCAGCCCCCGCTTCGATTGGCTGCGAAGCGACGTCACGGACAGGTGTCAGCCCGAGAAACGCTGCCAGGCGTTGCTGCACAGGCGCGAAACCGCAGTAATCGTGCATACGCTGATCAGCGGCGGCGGCCATGGTCTGGTAAGCCTGCGGATGATTTTTAGCCATCGCGTAGCTGTCCTCGTAAGCGGTTTTCAGCGAGCCCCAGTCCGGGCGATGGCGCAGCGTGCGATACAGAATCCGCACGTCCTCCGGCCAGATGGTCGGCTCGCGGCTGGACTTGACGATGAACCCGACTTTCTCGTCGATGTAATCGCGCATGGCCGTGTGGTTTGGCGCGATCACCGGACGGGCGCACGACATGAATTCCATCAACGGCAGGCACAACCCTTCGCAGCGTGACGCGTTGACATAGAAACTCGCCGCGCCATACAACCGGGCGAATTCCTCGTCTTCCAGATAGCCATGCATGACCACCACGCGACAGGCAAAGGGCGACAGTTGCGACAGCAACGTGATCAGATGAACGTAGTAACTCGACAGGTCGTTCTGGGTGATTTTCAGCACCAGCGTCGCGTCTTCGACATCGCGCATGGCCCAGCAGAATGCCGTGATCAAGTGATGCCAGTTCTTGCGCCCGTCATCGGGGTTGAACACGCTCACGTAGACCACGCCACTGACGTCGATCTGTGCGTACTCGCTGGTATCGGGCAACACCGCTTGAGGATGTTCGACTTGCTCCATGGCTTGCGCGACCGTCGTCGCCAGAGGCAAGGGCTCGGGGGCCGGCGTACGCAGACCGGAAAGCTTTTGGCGCAGCGCATCGGGCAATAAATCGCTGACGGCTTCGCGATACCACATCAGCAGGTTGTGCTTGAGCAGAAACAGCGGCCGATGCTCGGAAGGACGGGTGAAAGCTCGAACGCCTTCACGCAGATAATGCCTGGTGATGAATGCCCGACGGCGCGGGGTCAGCTCGGGAGGTGGCAGAGGTTCTGCCGGCGTCTCCTCGACCGGCTCGGCCAGGCCACGGGTTTCCAGTTCCTGCTCGTTGTGAATGGGCGCAATCAGACCGTCGGCAGACAACCCCAGAGCGCGGCTGTCGATGATGCAACCCTTGATCTGCAACGTCGCTCCGGCGTTCACCGCTGCGGGCGGAAATTGCTGACGCACAGCGGCAAAACCTTCCCACAATGGCGTGGGCAGAACCAGTACAGGAAAGTCTTCACCCAAGGTGCGGCGGATCGCTTCGGCCGTGTGGCTGGACAGCGTGATCACCCGGCCATGCCGCGCCAGCGTCTGGCTCCAGTCCTGGCGGGGATCATCGGGGTGGCACTCGGAAGGGATCGAGTCATACTCCCACGCGATCACGCACACCGTCGGGCATTGCAGGTCAGTCGGGGTTTTATGCGGTGGCGAGAACGAAAGAAACAGACACTCTTCACCGGCCTCTCGCAGGTGTCGATACAGCGGATCGACTTCAGCCGCCGATGCCACGACATGCACCCGCCCAAGGCTTTCCAGCACAGGGCGATAGGCCTTGAGCACGAAGTAATAGCTGTATTCGGGACGCCCAAGACTCTGGCTGATGGAGCGGTCGTTGACGTCCGAGTAAAGAATGAAATTCATGGCATTCCACGATGAAACCACCATCCCGGCAGTCTCATGCTATGACGGCCAAGCGTCGGATCGAATCGGCTTTACCGGCTTTCGTCCTTCGTCATGGGAAACGTCTTCGTTCTTGTTTTAGTGGTTGGTTTCACTCTGGCTCGCGACCCTTGCGACAAACTTTGAAGAATGGCGGCGAGGGGCATTCTAAACACATCCATCAAGGATTCGTGAACCGCCCGGCGAGAATAAATTTGGCTACGCTGACGAGAACTGACCGGTCACGGTTTGGCCAGTTGAAATTGCTCGGCAATTGGCACAGATTGACAGCAAATAACTACAACAACGTTTTCGCCTGTCGTCTTAGCGGATTTTCCAACCGATCTGACAGACCCTTCTCTAAAGCCTGTAGGAAGTGCTGCGAAAACCAAGACCAAGGGGTCGCTGTTTGAAAAAGCGTCTGTTCGTCACGGGTCTCAGTGGATTCGTTGGGCAACATATTCAGTCACGTTTGGCCTCGCCTGATTCTGCGTGGGAACTGCTGCCTGCAGCTTCACGTTTTGATCTGACGGATCCCGACAGCCTTGTCGACCTCTGGCCGCAAATGCCCGACGCGGTCATTCATCTGGCCGGTCAGACGTTCGTCCCCGAAGCCTTCCGCGACCCGGCCCGCACCCTCGACATCAATCTGCTCGGCACCCTCAATCTGTTACAGGCCCTCAAGGCCCGTGGCTTTCAGGGCACCTTTCTGTACGTCAGCTCTGGCGACGTTTACGGTCAGGTCAGCGAGAACGATCTGCCAATCACCGAACAACAAGCGCCCTGCCCGCGCAACCCGTACGCGGTGAGCAAACTCTCGGCCGAATTTCTCAGTCTGCAATGGGGTTTGAGCGAGGGCTGGCCGGTGCTGGTCGCGCGGCCGTTCAACCACATCGGCAGCGGGCAGAAAGACAGTTTTGTCATCGCCAGTGCGGCGCGGCAGATCATTCGCATCAAGCAAGGCCTGCAAGCACCACAACTGGAAGTCGGCGATATTGACGTCAGCCGTGATTTTCTCGATGTTGGCGACGTGGTTTCGGCGTATTTCGCGCTGCTGGAAAAGGGCCAGGCAGGACAGGTTTACAACATCTGCTCGGGGCGGGAGCAGAGCATCCGCAGTCTGATTGAACAACTGGCCGATCTGGCCGAAGTAACCATGCAACTGGTTCAGGATCCGGCGCGTATGCGACGTGCCGATCAGCGTCGCGTTTGCGGCAGCCATGCAAGGCTGACCAAAACCACAGGATGGGCGCCTGAAATCACCACACAACAATCCCTGCGGGCGATCCTGTCCGACTGGGAGAAGCGAGTAAAACAATAATGACTAAAAGTGCACTGATCACGGGGATCACCGGCCAGGACGGCGCTTATCTGGCGAAACTGTTGCTCGACAAGGGCTACAAGGTTCATGGCCTGGTTGCACGGCGCAGCAGCGATTCGCGCTGGCGCCTGCGCGAGATGGGTGTCGAAGCCGACATCGTTTATCTCGACGGCGACATGGCCGATGCCTGCTCGGTACAGCGCGCGGTCATCAAATCGGCGCCGGACGAAGTCTATAACCTCGCCGCGCAAAGTTTTGTCGCCGCCTCCTGGGATCAACCGGTGACCACCGGCATCGTCGACGGTCTGGGCGTGACGCACTTGCTCGAGGCGATCCGTCAGTTCAGCCCGCACACGCGCTTCTATCAGGCCTCGACCAGCGAAATGTTCGGCCTGATCCAGGCTGAGCAGCAGGACGAGAACACGCCGTTCTATCCGCGCAGCCCGTACGGCGTGGCCAAGTTGTACGGTCACTGGATCACCGTCAACTATCGCGAAAGCTTCAACCTGCACGCCAGCAGCGGCATCCTCTTCAACCATGAATCGCCCCTGCGTGGCATCGAGTTCGTCACCCGCAAGGTCACCGACGCTGCCGCTCGCATCAAGCAAGGCAAACAGCAGGAGCTGGCCTTGGGCAACATTGATGCGAAACGCGACTGGGGTTTTGCCGGCGATTACGTCGAAGCCATGTGGCTGATGCTGCAACAGGACAAGCCTGACGATTTCGTGGTCGCCACCGGCGTCACCACCACGGTGCGCGAGATGTGCCGCATCGCCTTCGATCACGTCGGCCTCAACTACCGCGATTACGTGAAGATCGACCCGGCGTTTTTCCGTCCGGCCGAAGTTGAAGTGCTGCTCGGCAATCCGGCCAAGGCTCAGCGCGTGCTGGGCTGGAAGCCGAAAACCGACCTGGATACCTTGATCCGCATGATGATGGATGCGGACATGAAACGCGTCGCCAAGGAGTAGGCCATGCTGATCCCCGTGATTTTGTCCGGCGGTGCCGGCACTCGTTTGTGGCCGGTGTCCCGCGAGGGCCATCCGAAACCGTTCATGAATTTGCCCGACGGCCAGTCGCTGCTCGGCAAGACCTACCAGCGCGCGGCAGCTTTGCTCGACGGCTGGGGCGACATCGTCACGGTGACCAATCGCGAGTACTACTTCCAGAGCAAGGATCACTATTGCGCCGCCCACGTCTCGCGCCATCGCGGGCACTTCCTGCTGGAGCCGACCGGGCGCAACACTGCGCCGGCGATTGCTGCCGCAGCCTTGTCGCTGCAAGCGCTGCACGGTGATGACGCGATCATGGTGGTGATGCCGGCCGACCATTTGATCGTCAATCAGGATGCGCTGAAGACCGCCGTCGAGCACGCGGTGAATCTGGCCAAGGACGGTTATCTAGTGACCTTCGGCGTGATCCCGACCGCAGCGGAAACCGGCTTCGGCTACATCGAAACCGGCGCGCCGCTGGACGCCAAAGGCGCGGCGAAAGTGCAGCGTTTCGTCGAGAAACCCGATCTGCAAACTGCCACGCATTATCTGGAAAGCGGCAACTTCCTGTGGAATTCGGGGATGTTCTGCTTCACCACTGCCACCGTGATTGCCGAGCTGCAATTGCACGCGCCTGAACTGCTGGAACAGACCCGCGCCTGCATGGCCGCCAGCGCACCGATCGAAACCGTCGGTTGCCTGCAACAAGAGCTGTCGCCGGCGCTGTTCGCGGAAATCACCGACATCTCCATCGACTACGCGCTGATGGAACGCTCGGAAAAAGTCGTGGTGGTGCCGGCCGGTTTTGACTGGAGCGACATCGGTTCGTGGGGCGCCGTCGCGGCTCTGGTGCCCGCCGATGCCGACAACAACCGCGCCAGCGGCGACGCGATCTTCATTGATAGCCACAATAACTTCGTGCAGAGCGAAGACCGGCTGGTGGCGACGGTGGGTGTGGATAACCTGATCATCGTCGACACCGCCGACGCGGTGCTGGTGGCCCACGCCGACCGGGCGCAGGACGTGCGTCGGGTGGCCAAGCAACTCAAGGACAAATCCCACGAAGCCTATCGGCTGCACCGTACCGTCAGCCGCCCGTGGGGGACTTACACGGTTCTCGAAGAAGGGCCGCGTTTCAAGATCAAGCGCATCGTGGTCAAACCCGGTGGCAAGCTGTCCCTGCAAATGCACCATCACCGCAACGAACACTGGGTGGTCGTCGAAGGCATGGCCAAGGTCACCAACAACGGCACCGGCACCACGCTGGTGGCGAAAAATGAATCGACTTTTATTGCCGCCGGCCACAAACATCGCCTGGAAAACCCCGGGGTGATCGATCTGGTGATCATCGAAGTGCAAAGCGGCGAATACCTGGGAGAGGACGACATCGTCCGCTTCGAAGACCAATACGGCAGGACGGTTTAAATGCTGCTTTCCCTGTACCGCTCGTTGTACAGCTATCGGGGATTCATCCTCGGTAGCGTCAAGCGGGAGTTTCAATCGCGGTATCGCAACTCGCTGTTCGGTGCGCTGTGGACTGTGCTCAACCCGCTGTCGATGATCGTGGTCTACACAGTGATTTTTTCCCAGATCATGCGCGCGCGCCTGCCGGGTGTTGATGACGGCCTGGCTTACAGCGTCTACCTGTGTGCAGGCCTGCTGACCTGGGGACTGTTCGCCGAAATTACCTCGCGCAGCCAGGGCATGTTCCTCGAAAACGCGAACCTGCTGAAAAAAATCAGCTTCCCGCGTATCTGCCTGCCGGTGATTGCGCTCCTCAATGCCGGCATCAACTTCGCGATCATTCTGGGATTGTTCTTCGGCTTCCTGCTGATCAGCGGACGCTTGCCTGGCATGGCTTTGCTGGCGTTGATCCCGCTGCTGATCCTGCAAGTGATCTTCGCCGCCGGGCTGGGGATGTTGCTTGGCATTCTTAACGTGTTCTTTCGCGACGTCGGTCAGATGTTCGGAATTTGCCTGCAATTCTGGTTCTGGCTGACACCGATCGTTTACCCGCTGTCGATTCTGCCGCCGGGCATTCAACACGTTATCGGACTGAACCCGATGACCCCCCTGATGACCAGTTACCAGAATGTGTTTCTCTATAACCAATGGCCGGACTGGTCCTCGCTGATTCCGTTGTTAATCATCGGTCTGTTGCTCTGCGCCATGGCGTTGCGGCTGTTTCGTCATCGCGTCGGTGAAATGGTGGACGAGCTCTGATGGGACATATACGCGTTACCGGCCTGGGCAAGGCCTACAAACAGTACCCGAATCGCTGGAGCCGCCTGTTTGAATGGTTGGTGCCGTTTTCCGGAACCCGCCACCATCAGCACTGGATCCTGCAAGACGTCGACTTCGAGATCAAACCCGGGGAGGCCGTCGGCATCGTCGGCGTCAACGGCGCAGGTAAAAGTACCCTGCTGAAAATGATCACCGGCACCACCCAGCCGACCTGTGGCCACATTCAACTGGAAGGCCGGGTTGCCGCGCTGCTGGAACTGGGCATGGGTTTTCACCCGGACTTCACCGGCCGACAGAACGCCTTCATGTCAGGTCAGTTACTGGGCATGCAAGTCGAAGAGATTGAACAACTGATGCCGCAAATCGAAAGCTTTGCCGAAATCGGCGAAGCCATCGATCAACCCGTGCGCACCTATTCCAGCGGGATGCAGATGCGTCTGGCGTTCAGTGTCGCCACCGCGCGACGCCCGGACATTCTGATCGTCGACGAAGCCTTGTCGGTCGGTGATGCCTACTTCCAGCACAAAAGCTTCGAACGCATACGCAGCTTCCGCGCGGCCGGTACCACTCTGCTGATCGTCTCCCATGACCGCTCGGCCATTCAGTCGATCTGCGACAGCGCCATTCTTCTCGAAAACGGGCGTCTGGCCATGCGCGGCAAACCCGAAGAAGTCATGGACTATTACAACGCCATGCTCGCTCAGCGCGAGGGGCAGACGGTACGCCAGGAAATGCTTGCCAACGGTCAGGTGCAAACCATTTCCGGCACCGGTGAAGCGGGGATTGTCAGTGTGCGCCTGCTCGATGCACGCGGGCGCAGCCTCGAAGTCGCAGAAGTCGGTCAGCCTGTGGTGCTGGAGGTGCAGACCGAAGTTCGTAAAGACATCGAACGGCTGATTCTCGGTTTCATGATCAAGGATCGCCTGGGTCAGGCCATCTACGGGATCAACACCCATCGCCTCGACAAAGCCGTCACCGACCTGAGCGCCGGCGAGCGCGTGACCTTCCGCTTCGCCTTCGACATGCGTCTGGGCAAGGGCAGTTATTCGGTCGCGTTGAGCCTGTCACGTCTCGACTCGCACCTGGATCGCAACTTCGAATGGCGCGATTACGGCCTGGTCTTCCACGTCATCAACAATCGCCAGGAAGACTTCGTCGGCTGCTCGTGGCTGCAAGCGCAAACCGACATCACCCGCTCCAGTGAACCCCTTGTACAAACGCCTGATATGGAGATCTTGCGATGACGCGACTGTTGGTGGAGTGCACTTACGTTTTCGAACACCCGACCGCCAACTCCGGCATTCAACGCGTGGTGCGCAACGTCATCCAGCAACTGCCGGCGGCCGATGAAACCGTCGAATGCATCCCGGTGGTGATGATTGATGGTGGTCTCTATGAAGTGAAAAGTCTCGCCCCGCTGAAATCACCCAAGCTCGACCTGGTGAGCCTGCGCGTGAAGCTGGAGCAATGGGCCAACGCCTTCTGGCTGCGCCACCGTGCACTGGAGCGCCGCCGTCCGTTCAGCCAGTCGCATTTCGCCCGCCGAGTGCTCTACGTCGGCTGCCGGCTCAGCGCATTTGCCTGTTTCAGTTTGCCTATGCGCGTGCTCGAACGAGTCCTGAAAGGTAAAACCATTCCCGAACGTTGCGTCCCGTTAGCCCACCGGGCGGGCGATCAATTGGTGTTGCTCGACTCGTCATGGCACGCCAATTTTTTCCCCTTGGCCGAGCAACTCAAGCGTGACGGCGTCGGTATCATCTCGGTGATTTACGACCTGATCCCCCTGACCCATCCGCAGTTCTGCGATGCCGGCCTGGTCAAGGTTTTCAACGACTGGTTCGACTGGATCGCCCGCACGGCCGATGGCTACGTGGCGATTTCGACGACTATCCGCGACCAAGTGCGCGAGGAGATGCTGCGCCGGATTGGCGCGCAACAAGTCGAACAACGCTGGTTTGATTATTTCCACCTGGGTTCAGAGCTGGATCTGAGCGATGCCGGTGCCGAGGTTGATCGAGCCTTGCTGCAGATGTTCAAAACGGCCGAGCCGGTGTTCCTCATGGTCAGCACCATCGAGCCGCGCAAAAACCATGCTTATCTGCTGGATGCCTTCGAACGCGCCTGGACCACGGGATCCACGGCACGCTTGTGCATTGTCGGGAAAATTGGCTGGAAGTGTGATGCCTTGGTCGAGCGCATTCGCAAGCATCCAGAACTGAACCGCCGTTTGTTCATGTACAACTCTCTGTCGGACAGAAGTCTGGAACATGCCTATTCCCACGCCACCGCGCTGGTGTTCCCGTCTTACGTCGAAGGTTTCGGCTTGCCACTGGTGGAAGCCATGCAACGAGGATTACCGGCAATGGCCAGCGATATTCCGGTGTTCCGCGAAATCGGCGACGATTACATAGCCTATTTCGATCTGGCAGACCCGCAAAGCCTGACCGATCTGGTGACCGGTATGGAGCACTCCGGCAAGTTTCCGGCCGCCCTGAGCCTTGAGCAATGGCGTTGGCTCAGTTGGCGCGAAGCGAGCGCGCAATTGGTTCAGCGGATCGAGCGCAACCTGAACACATCGCTGCCTACCGAAGAGAAGCAGCATGCGCATAGCGCTTAACGCCAGAATTCTGCAGGCGCCGCGCACCGGCATCGGCCATTACGTCGCCGAACTGGTCAACGCCTTGCGCAGCGAACCTGATGTCGAGGTTACGCTGTTCCACGGCTGGGGCTGGAGTTCGGCGTTGCCGGAAGCGGCCATGCCCGGTTACTCGCGATTGACGCCACTGCTGCGGCAAATCCCCGGAGCCTATCAGGCGCGGCGCTGGCTGGAGCAGAAGCGTTTCGATCAGGGCCGCGCGCAAGGCATCGATCTGTACCACGAGCCGAGCCTGTGGCCGCTGGCCTTCGACGGCCCGACGGTGATTACTTTGCACGACCTCACGCACCTGCATTTCCCCGACACACAGCCCGCCGCGCGGCTCAAGGAAATCGAGCGGCGACTGGCGATCGGCGTTGCGCAGGCGCAGTTGATTCTCACCGACTCGCAAGCCATCGCCGATGAGGCTCAGGATTATTTCGGCTTGCCGGCCGAGCGCTTTGTGGTCGCCCCGTTGGGCGTCGCGGCACGCTTTCATCCGCGTGAGCCATTGGCGATCGACGCGGTGCTCAAAACGCACGCGGTTACGGCGCGCGAATATTTCCTCTGTGTCGGCACTTTGGAGCCGCGCAAAAACCTGACGCTGGCCCTGCGCGCCCACGCCTTGTTGCCAGAAGCCGTGCGCGAGCGCTTTCCGCTGCTGATCGTCGGCATGGCCGGTTGGCAGCGCGATCAATTCAGTGACGAGTTGCGTCAAGCCTTGGCCAGCGGTCATGTGTGCCTGCTCGGTTACTTGCCCGATGAACACGTGGCGCAATTGCTCGCCGGTGCACGGGCACTGATTTTTCCTTCGCTGTACGAAGGTTTCGGTCTGCCGGTGCTGGAGGCAATGGCCAGTGGCACGCCGGTGGTGGTCACCGGTTCTTCGGCGATGCCGGAAGTAGCGGGCCCGGCCGGCAACTATATTCAAGCTGACGATGCACAAGGCTTGCGCGATGCGATGAGCCTTTTGATCGACGATCAAGCACATTGGCAGGCATGCCGAGAAGCCGGATTGCAGCAGGCACGGCTTTTTTCCTGGGAGCGTTGTGCACAGGCCACGGCCGGTGCCTACCGCCAGGCCATGGGAGGTTGATATGCGCGTACTTCACTTTTTCAAAACGTACCTGCCTGACTCGGTCGGCGGCATCGAACAAGTGATCTTCCAGCTCTGCGAAAGCGGCGCCCAGCACGGTATCGATGGTCAGGTGCTGACACTCAGCAGCGACCCGACACCGCCCGTGGTCAAACTCGGTCACCACGAAGTGCACCGCGCCAAACTCGACATTCAGTTCGCCTCCACCGGTTTTTCCTGGAGCGTGTTCAAACAGTTTCGCGAAATGGCCGCCGAGGCCGATGTGGTCAACTACCACTTTCCGTGGCCGTTCATGGATCTGGTGCATTTCGCCAGCGGCATGCAAAAACCCAGCGTAGTGACCTATCACTCGGACATCATTCGCCAGAAGCACCTGCTGAAACTTTACCGGCCGCTGATGAACCGCTTCCTCGCCAGCGCCGACCGTATTGTCGCGGCGTCGCCGAACTACCTGCACACCAGCGATGTGCTGCAGCAGTTTCAGGACAAGACTCGAGTCATCCCCTACGGTTTGAACAAGGCCGGTTATCCACAGGCCGATAGCGAGCGCATGAACCGCTGGCGCCAGCAGCTTGGGGATAAGTTTTTCCTGTTCGTCGGGGTCATGCGTTATTACAAAGGCCTGCACATCCTGCTTGATGCGCTGAAAGACGTGGATTACCCGGTGGTGATCGTCGGCGCCGGCCCGCTCGAGCAGGAGCTGCATGCGCAAGCTGCAGCGTTGGGGCTGCGCAACATTCATTTCCTCGGCCGCTTGGGCGACGAAGACAAAGTCGCGTTGCTGCAATTGAGCTACGCGATCGTCTTCCCGTCGCACCTGCGTTCGGAAGCGTTCGGTATTTCGCTGCTGGAAGGCGCGATGTACGGCAAACCGATGATCTCCAGCGAGATCGGCACCGGCACCAGTTACATCAATATTCACAACGAGACCGGATTGGTGGTGCCGCCGAGTCATCCACAGGCATTTCGCGAGGCGATGCGTACGCTCTGGGATGATCCGGTGCGTGCGGCGGCGATGGGGGTGAAAGCGGAGGCGCGGTATCGGCAGTTATTCACAGCCGACGAAATGGGCCGCAAGTGGACGGAGCTGTATCAGGAATTGCTCGAAGAAAAATCCCTGTCCTACGCCTGATTTCGGCCTGAAACACATTTCCCCTGTAGGAGCTGCCGAAGGCTGCGATCTTTTGACTTTTGTTTTCAAGATCAAAAGATCGCAGCCTTCGGCAGCTCCTACAGGGATCGGTTTATAAATCCAAGACCAAGGGTTGGCTGCTTTGCGCCGGCACCGCACAACAAATCAGCACATGCCCCGCCTCCGGCATATCCGCCGGCACCTGTGGATAATTCACCGCGCCGCTGACCAGCCGCGTCTTGCAGGTTCCACATGAACCACCTCGGCAACTGAACTCCGGACGCAATCCACGGCTCTCCGCCAGTTCCAGCAAACTGCCACCATCCGGCTGCCAACGCGCCTCTTTCGCCGAACGCTCGAACACCACCGGAACCGAAGTGGTCGCTACGGGCGGTTGCTCAATCACGATTGCATCCGGATCGGCCTGACGTTTCAGTGTCGACGGGCCAAAGGTTTCCGCATAAATCTGCGCGTCGCGTACATCCAGTTCGCGCAGGGTGTCGTACAGCCCTTGGGTAAAACCACCGGGGCCACACAGGACAAAATCGATCTGGTCGAAATCATCGACCTCCAGCACATTCCTCAACACCTCGCCGTCAATCCGCCCCGGCAAATCGAAGTCCGCACCTTCCTGCACATCGGCTTCCGGCTGGCTGAGCAAACGCAACACCCGCACCGCATCGCCAGACGTTTCCAGCAAGCGATCCAGCTCCTTGCGAAACGGTTGATCGGCCAGGCTGCGTGAACTCTGCAACAACAGCGTCGGACGAATCCTCCTCGTCCGTAAGCCCTGGTACACCACCTCGCGCAGCATCGACAGCAACGGCGTGATTCCCACACCAGCAGCCAATAGCACCAACGGTCGCTGCTCCAGCGGTGCGACGGTGAAATGCCCCTGCGGCGCACGCGCTTCGAGTACATCGCCGACATTTATCTGCTCATGCAGATGCGACGAAATCAGGCCCTCACGCTTGACGCTGATCCGGTAGAAACCATCCGATGGCGCACTCGAAAGGCTGTAAGTACGAATGTGTACCTCGCCATCCACGGTGAAACGCAGCGGCAAATGCTGACCGGCAAGAAACACCGGCAAACCGGCGCCATCGGCAGGTTCCAGATAGATCGAGCGAATGTGCTGACTCTCCGCTTCAATCTTCGTCACCCGCAGAGGCCGCCATTGATTGCCGAGTGCCTGCGCCTGCAAACGTGCGTCCGCCTCGGCCCAGTTACCGGTCAACAGACTGGTCGGCGACATGCCGTCGAAGCGCCAGCGCAACGCCAATGCCGCCGGGCGCCGCACCAGTTTTTCCACAGCAAATGTCCACAGGCGTTCCGCGCCTTGAAACGCCTCGATTTGCGGGCCTTCGAGAATGATCTCGGTGCGCCCGCTGAGTTGCAGTACATCGCCTGTGGAAAAGTCGATGAACAGCAGGCCGGCCTTGGGGTTGAGCAATAAATTGCCGAGGGTATTGAAATGCAGATTGCCGGCAAAGTCGGGGATGGTCAGACGATTCCCTTCCACCCGTACGAAACCTGGCTGGCCGCCTCGGTGGGAAACATCCACCGCGCGCTGACCATCAACATCGACATAACTGGCGACGAAGAACGTGTCGGCGCCTTCGATCAACGCCGTGGCCGTCTCATCGAGAGCGTCCAGATGCTGAGCCGGGCGGGTTTGCGGATCCGTCAGTGGCACGCGCTGAAACTGGCGCAACTGAATGTATTGCGGGCAGTTACCGAAAGCCTGATCCACGCTGACGTCGAAACCCTGCGCGGTCAGATTATCGACATGGCCGTTGAGGCGATTGCGCCGGCGGGTGTGCAGTTCGATGCCGAGCAAACCGATTGGCTCGCCGTTGCGCAGTTGCGCCGGGTCATCGGCCGAGGATTGGCTGGCGAAATGCAGGTGCTCGGGATCCGGCGAATGAGCAAAGCCCGGCGCACCTTCAAGCACACTGGCCCACGGCCGACCCTGCGCATCGACGGCGCCGTACAGCATAAAGGGCAATTGCTGATAGAACTCACGGTGCTGATCCGGCATCCACGTGCGAATCACCTTACGCCCGAACGCCTCCATGCGTTCGGCAACCCCGACTTTCGCCTGCAACTGTTGCTCGCCAGCGTGCCACGGTGAACGTTCCATCACGACCTCTCCCCTGCACCGTCGGCACAGTGTGGATTGCGGGAATCAGACTGCGGTTTGCAGACCGGCGACGGTGCGCGGCATGCCGACAAAACCGGGCAAGGCTTCGACCCGGGCCAGCCAGGCGCGAACGTTGCCGTACTCATCCAGCGACACATTGCCTTCCGGCGCATGAGCGATGTAACTGTAGGCCGAGACGTCGGCGATGGTCGGTTCTTCGCCGGCCAGATACGGAGTTTTGCCCAGTTCGACGTCCATCACTTTCAGCAGGTTGTGCGCACGGGTGATGGCTTCATCAGCATTCAGTTGCGCGCCGAATACCGTGACCAAGCGTGCAGCAGCAGGGCCGAAAGCAATCGGCCCGGCGGCTGCCGACAACCAACGCTGCACATGCGCGGCACCGACCGGATCCGCAGGCAGCCAACGTCCGTTGCCATACTTCTGCGCCAGATACACCAGAATAGCGTTGGAATCGGCGAGCACCACACCGCCGTCATCAATCGCCGGGACTTGGCCGAAGCTGTTGATGGCCAGATACGCGGGCTGCTTGTGCTCACCCTTGGCCAGATCGACGAAAATCAGCTCGGTCGGCAATTGCAGCAGGGACAGCATCAACTCGACGCGATGAGCGTGGCCAGAACGCGGGAAGTTGTAGAGTTTGATCGCTTGCATGGTCGACTCCGCTGAACAGGGGCGCCGCTGCGGGGATGAGCGCGCCGAGGGGGCCATCTTCCGCTGATCGCGAAAACAACAGAATCACCAGTAACTGCAAACGATTATTTCAGCTCGTGCAATAACGCTGCATTTTTCAACGCGGGATGTTCGCGCAAAGCCTGTACCGCGAAATCGACAAAACTGCGGATCCGCGCCGGCGCCTTGCGCCCGCCCTGATAGACCACATGGATCGGCAATGCGGGCAGTTCGAATTCGGCGAGGACGATTTCCAATTCACCGGCGGCCACCTTGCTCGCCACTTGATAAGACAAAACCCGCGTCATCCCCAAGCCCATGGCCGCTGCCGTAATCGCAGCCTGATTGGCCGTGACGATCAGACGCGGTTCAGGTCGCACGCTGAACGGTTCGCCGCCATCGAGAAACGGCCAAGTGCGTTGCTGACCAATCGCAGAAGTCGCCACCACCGGTACGCCTGCCAGCGCATGAGGATGAATCGGCCGACCGTGCCTGGCGAAATAGTCCGGCGAACCACAAATCACCCGACGCACCTCACCGACCCGGATCGCATGCTGGCTGCTGTCGGGCAGATCACCGATGCGCACCGCCACATCGATACCCTCTTCGACCATGTTGACGATCCGGTCGACCAGCACCGCGTTGATCGTGACTTCCGGATACTGCGCGAGATAACCCGCCATCACCGGCGTCACAAACAGATCGCCGAACAACACCGGCGCCGTCACCGTCAATTGCCCACGCGGCTGCGCATGACTGCCCGCCGCCGAATCCTCGGCTTCCTGCACCTCCGCGAGAATTCTCCGACAATCCTCCAGATAACGCTGTCCCGCCTCGCTCAAATGCACACTGCGCGTGGTACGAATCAACAACTGCGTACCAATGCGCAACTCCAGCGCCGCCACCGCCCGTGTCACGCTTGCCGCGGAAAGACCCAAACGCCGCGCGGCCGAGGAGAAGCCTTGCTCTTGGGCGACGGTGGTGAAGATGTGCATTTCCTGGAAGCGATCCATCCAACAACTCCTTAGCTTGCAGCCATCATTCGTTGATGCAAGTCCGGAAATAGAAGCTGTGCAAACCACACGGGCAATCCCGGATAAAGATCTCGGGCTTTAGGCGTAGCACTTTCCACAAGTCCCAGCTGGACAAGACTTCTAAGTTGATCAGTCGCGACCCGGTCAGACAGTCCGGTGAATATCTTGAAGTCCGCCCGACTCAGCACGCCCTGAGTCAGCAGAATGTGCAAAGCACGTGCTGCCTCGGGCTTGAGACCGGCCCTTTTAATACGCTCGTCCCACGCAAAAATGGTGTGAAGTCTTTCACGCATGTTGGAGACGTTCAGAGCCTGCTCGGTATAGCGCATCTGATCCAGACAGGTCTCCAGCATGAAACCGACAAACTCGAACAGCCCGGCTTGGGTGAGTTGACCACGCCCATCCAGATCACCGCGACGCGATTTGTCCGCATTGGCCAAACGCGCGTAATAACTATCCTGCTGGCGAGCAAGTCCTCGCGATAACGACCACAAGGGCGATACAAGTCCCAGTTTCTGCAGTTGCAGGTGGGTGATCAGCCTGCCGGTGCGACCGTTTCCATCAACGAAAGGATGCACCCAGGCTAATCGATGGTGATAAGCCATGACCGCGAGCAAGCGGCTCCGCGCATCGGGCAAGCGGCCGTAGACCTGCTGCATACGATTGAGCATCGGTGTTACGGATTGACTGGACGGCGCGGCATGATTGCCGACGAGAACTTCCTGGGCCGCTACATCTCGAAGCTGGCCAGGCACCAATCGACTTGCGTCGCGCAAATGCAATTGGTCACCGCTGGCCCCCTGAAACAGGCGCTTATGTACCCGGGAAACAAATGCGCTGCTAAACATTGCCTCCCAAGGCAGTTTGTTGTGCAGTGACAGCGCTCGTTCAAAAGCTTGCTGTGTACCGATATGCGTCACCGCCAGCTCAGTCAGCTCTTTGGGATTACGTCTCGGGGCTGTCGGCGCAAGCGTTACCGGCTCAGTAAATTGGCCCTCAATCAGATTGCTGTAAAAGCTGCTGGTGACCCGCAGCAATCCACCCACTCGCCGAACCATTTGCGGAGCAACGATGGCGCTGAGTTTTCCTGCCTGAAATGGCACTTGCTCTGCCAATTGCAGAATTTCACTGGGAAATGTCGGAACCAGCGGCTCCAGCCAATGATTCCCCAAGATAGCTTCAGCGCTCATTCGACCTCCAAGATTCGCGGATTTTTTCGCGGATTTCAGATTACGCCACAACCCCCGGTTTACCTAGCTATAGGTAATGTAGGAATAGTCGGAAGTTCGAGTAGTACGCGGATTTATTTGCGGATTTTTGAAGATAAATAGCGAGAGTGTTGGAGCCTAAAAAGCAACGCAGGAGCAAGAAAATTCTCGCCCCCGCGTAAGACCAATTACTCCACCGTCACCGACTTCGCCAGATTACGCGGTTGATCCACGTCCGTGCCCTTCAGCACCGCAACGTAGTACGACAGCAACTGCAGCGGGATCGTGTAGAGGATCGGTGAGAGGATGTCGTGGATGTGCGGCATTTGCACCACGTGGGTGCCTTCGCCGTTGGTCATTCCGGCTTTTTCGTCGGCGAACACGATCAGTTCGCCGCCACGGGCGCGGACTTCCTGCAGGTTGGATTTGAGCTTTTCCAGCAGTTCGTTATTGGGCGCAACGGTGACCACTGGCATGTCGTTATCCACCAGCGCCAGCGGGCCGTGTTTCAGTTCGCCCGCCGGGTAGGCTTCGGCGTGGATGTAGGAGATTTCCTTGAGCTTCAAGGCACCTTCCATCGCGACCGGGAATTGCGCGCCACGGCCGAGGAACAGGGTGTGGTTTTTCTCGGCGAACAGTTCGGCGATTTTTTCCACGGTGCTGTCCATCGCCAGCGCTTCGCCGAGGCGGGTTGGCAGGCGGCGCAATTCTTCGACCAAAGTGGCTTCAACGCCTTTGGCGAGGCTGCCGCGCACTTGGCCCAGCGACAGGGTCAACAACAACAGGCCGACCAGTTGCGTGGTGAAGGCTTTGGTCGAAGCGACGCCGATTTCGCGGCCGGCCTGGGTCAGCAGGGTCAGGTCGGATTCACGCACCAGCGAGCTGATGCCGACGTTGCAGATTGCCAGGCTGGCGAGGAAACCCAGCTCTTTGGCATTGCGCAGCGCGGCCAGGGTGTCGGCGGTCTCGCCGGATTGGGAGATGGTCACGAACAAGGTGTCCGGCTGCACCACGACTTTGCGGTAGCGAAATTCGCTGGCGACTTCGACCTGGCACGGGATGCCGGCCAGTTCTTCCAGCCAATAACGCGCGACCATACCGGCGTGGTAGCTTGTGCCGCAGGCGACGATCTGCACGTTGTGCACTTTGGCGAACAGCTCGGCGGCTTGCGGACCGAAAGCTTGCACCAGCACTTGATCATTGCTCAGTCGACCTTCGAGGGTGCGCTGGACAACGGCCGGTTGCTCGTGGATTTCCTTGAGCATGTAGTGGCGGAATTCGCCTTTGTCGGCAGCTTCGGCACCGTCGGTGTATTGCACGGTCTGGCGCTCGACGGCTTTGCCATCGACATCCCAGATCTGCACGTTATCGCGGCGAATCTCGGCGATATCGCCTTCTTCCAGGTACATGAAGCGGTCAGTGACCTGACGCAACGCCAACTGGTCGGAAGCGAGGAAGTTCTCGCCTAGGCCCAGACCAATCACCAACGGGCTGCCACTGCGCGCGGCCACCAGACGATCCGGCTGCTTGGCGTTGATCACCGCCAAACCATAAGCGCCATGCAGTTCTTTGACGGTGGCTTTGAGTGCCACGGTCAGATCAGTCTGATCCTTGAGTTTATGGTTGAGCAGGTGAGCGATGACTTCGGTGTCGGTGTCCGAGGTGAACACGTAGCCCAGTGCTTTCAGTTGTTCACGCAGGGCTTCATGGTTTTCGATGATGCCGTTGTGCACCACCGCGATGTCACCGGAGAAATGCGGGTGAGCGTTACGCTCGCACGGCGCACCGTGGGTGGCCCAACGGGTGTGGGCGATACCCAGACGCCCCACCAGCGGGTGCTCGGCCAGTGCGGTTTCGAGTTCGCTGACTTTGCCCGGGCGACGCATGCGCTCGAGGGTTTCGTCATTGGTGTACACCGCCACACCGGCGCTGTCGTAACCACGGTATTCGAGGCGCTTGAGGCCTTCGAGCAGGATGGCGGTGATGTTGCGTTCAGCGACTGCGCCGACAATTCCACACATGCTTATTTCTCCTGACTGACAGCCGCGCAAATCACGTTGATACCGCGGGCCTGGATCTGATCGCGTGCATTGATAGGCAGGCGATCATCGGTAATTAGGGTATGGACGCTGCTCCATGGCAGCTCCAGATTGGGAATCTTGCGGCCGATCTTGTCGGCCTCGACCATGACGATGACTTCCCGCGCCACGTCTGCCATGACCCGGCTCAAACCGAGCAGTTCATTGAAGGTCGTGGTGCCGCGTACCAGATCGATACCGTCGGCGCCGATGAACAACTGGTCGAAGTCGTAAGAGCGTAGTACCTGCTCGGCGACCTGGCCCTGGAAGGATTCCGAATGCGGATCCCAGGTGCCACCGGTCATCAACAACACCGGTTCGTGTTCGAGTTCGCTCAAGGCATTGGCGACGTGCAGGGAATTGGTCATCACCACCAGACCTGGCTGCTGGCCAAGTTCGGGGATCATCGCGGCGGTGGTGCTGCCGCTGTCGATGATGATGCGCGCGTGCTCGCGGATGCGTTTCACCGCCGCGCGGGCAATCGCCTGTTTGTATTTGGAAACGCTCTGCGCGGTTTCCGCGACCAGCTCCTGCGGCATGGTGATCGCCCCGCCGTAACGGCGCAGCAACAAGCCATGGCTTTCCAGTGCGGCGAGATCCTTGCGAATCGTAACTTCAGAGGTTTCGAAGCGCTTGGCTAGCTCATCCACACTGACTTCGCCCTGCTCATTGAGCAAGGCAAGAATGTTGTGGCGGCGTTGGGGCGTATTGCGTTTCGACATGGCGGCTTAAGTTTCGATTCGAAAGATAACGGAAGCAATCAAAACCTATTGGCCATAAATCGTCAACCCATTGCTCATAAAAAAATCGCAGCCCTCCGACAGTCCCCGTAGGAGCTGCCGAAGGCTGCGATCTTTTGATCTTCAAAAAGCCGCTGTGGATAACTCAGTCCTTTTTGATTTTCACCGGACGCTTCCAGCCATCAATGTTCTTCTGCCGCGCGCGACCAACCGCCAACTGCGCGTTATCCACATTCTGCGTAATCGTTGAGCCGGCCGCCGTGGTTGCACCGTCGCAGATATCCACAGGCGCGACCAACGAGTTATTGGAGCCGATGAACACATCTGCACCCAACACGGTTTTCCACTTGTTGGCGCCGTCATAGTTGCAGGTGATGGTGCCAGCACCCACGTTGGTGCGCGCACCGATTTCGGCATCGCCCAAATAGGTCAAGTGACCGGCCTTCGCGCCCTCGCCCATGTGCGCATTCTTCAGCTCAACAAAGTTACCCACATGCGCGCGCGCTTCAAGCACGGTGCCCGGACGCAGACGCGCGAACGGACCGGCATCGCTGCCCTCGCCCATTACGGCACCTTCGATATGACTGTTGGCCTTGATCACCACGCCTTTGCGCAGGGTGCTGTCCTTGATCACACAGTTCGGGCCGATCACCACGTCGTCTTCGATAACAACGTTGCCTTCGAGGATCACGTTGATGTCGATCAGCACATCGCGACCAACGGTCACTTCACCGCGCACATCAAATCGCGCCGGGTCACGCAGGGTCACGCCTTGCGCCATCAAACGGCGGCCGGCACGCAACTGGTAATGACGCTCCAGCTCGGCCAGTTGTTTGCGATCGTTGGCGCCCTGCACTTCCATCGGGTCGTGCGGTTGTTCGGTGGCCACTACCAGACCGTCGCTGACCGCCATTTCGATCACGTCGGTCAGGTAGTACTCGCCCTGAGCGTTGTTGTTCGACAGGCGGCTCATCCAGTCGGCCAGACGATCGGCCGGGACGGCGAGAATGCCGGTGTTGCCTTCGGTGATTGCGCGCTGCGCTTCGCTGGCGTCTTTGTGCTCAACGATAGCCGCGACCTTGCCCTCAGCATCGCGCACAATACGGCCGTAACCCGTCGGGTCGTCGAGTTCGACGGTGAGCAAACCCATCTGCCCCGGCACTACATGCTTGAGCAGACGTTGCAGTGTTTCGACTTCGATCAGCGGCACGTCACCGTAAAGGATCAGCACGGTGTCCGCGGAAATGAACGGTACGGCCTGAGCGGTGGCGTGGCCGGTGCCGAGCTGCTTGTCCTGCAGAACGAAGTTCAGATCGTCAGCCGCCAGACGTTCGCGCACCACATCGGCGCCATGACCGATGACTACATGGATGCGTTGTGGATCGAGTTGGCGGGCGCTGTGGATAACATGGCCCAGCATGGAATTGCCGGCAATCGGGTGCAAAACCTTCGGCAGGGCCGAACGCATACGAGTGCCTTGACCGGCCGCGAGGATAACGATTTCAAGAGACATGACTGGCTACCAATCCTGGGTGGTCAGCAACTGCGACCGGGTTTGAATTCGGAAAAAGAAAAAAGGGTAGCCGAGGCTACCCTTTTTTATCAATCGCACAACAAGCGGCTGACGGATTAACCGCCAAACTTCTTGCGGATCTGCTGGACGGTGCGCAGCTGAGCTGCAGCCTCGGCCAGACGAGCTGACGCAGCGCTGTAGTCGAAATCAGCGCCCTTTTCATGCAGAGCATGCTCGGCAGCCTTGAGAGCTGCTTGAGCCTGAGCTTCATCCAGGTCGGCAGCACGTTGCACGGTATCGGCAAGCACTTTGACCATGTTCGGCTGAACCTCGAGGAAACCACCGGAGATGTAGAAC